>JAAYNU010000111.1 GCA_012520695.1 Erysipelothrix sp. | reverse complement strand
ATATGGAAGAGAGGGTTGTGAGTGAGTCTCGTACTCGATTAAACCAGTGGTTTGATGATCATACAATACCGTGGTCCATCACTTCGGATGATGGCTTAACATTAAATGCTTACTACATTGAAAATGAAGTACAGAGTGATACTGTGGTCTTGATGGCCCATGGTTACTTAGGTAAAGCCAAAGACATGAGTACTTTTGCACAGATATTCTATCCTATGGGATTTGATTGTCTTGCACCCGATGCAAGAGGACACGGACTCAGTGAAGGGGATTATTACGGTTTTGGTTGGAATGAGCGAATTGACTATAAACATTGGATTGATAAGATCATTGAATTCAAAGGTCCTGATGTGAAAATCCTTCTGTATGGGAGCAGCTACGGTTATGATGACAAGTGGCGAATCACTTCCTGATAACGTTAAACTTGTGATTCAAGATTGTGGTTATACTTCAGTTTATAATGAGATGGCATTTCAAATTAAGAGATTATTTAAGCTTCCCGCGTTCCCAATCATTCATGCAACGAGTTTGTATGCGAAGCTTCGAACGGGTTTCAGATTCAAAGAAGCATCTTGTATTAATCAAATAAAAAAGAATCGCTTACCGATTCTTATGATTCATGGTGAAGCGGACAATTTCGTTTTTTACTTCATGTTGGATGAACTGATGTATGCGGCTAATGAGCCCAAGGAAGCGTATCATGTACCGGACGCAAAGCACGGTGGTGCTTACAATGTGGATCCGGAGAAATACACTTCAGTCATTACTGAATTTGTGAATAAACACTTATAGAGATAAAGAAAGAGTCAGAAACTTAAAATGTTTCTGACTCTTTGGCGTCCATGGAGGGAATCGCCCATTTTTATATGGAGCAGGTGAGGGGAATTGAACCCCCGCCTTAGATACCCCAGTTATCAAAGGCACCGTTGAATTCTTGTGCACCTTTGAGGAGTTGGGTTGTGAGTGTGTTCATGTTTGGGAATGTGGGCGGGAGTGATAGGTTAATTTGTAGGATGTAGGTACCATCATCACTGAAGTCGCCGTTGACGATTTCAAACTTTGGGTTGAGTGTTTGAATGAACTGTGTTGCGTCTTCTTGGGTGGGGAAGTTGAAGTAGAAATCAATGGGTCTTGGTAGTTCTGGGTTGAGACCGTTTTGTTCTAATTGCATGCACAGGTTTCTGTTTTGAATGGTATTGAAATCAAAGATGCTTGGGTACAGTGAAGTATCGTACAGTGCGTAGTCATCGTTTTCGAATGATCCTGATGCATGGTTCTCGTTTGGGAGCATTGTCTTAACGATGTTTTCCCACTGATGCGAGTATTCACTAACGTAAAAGAGGTCCATGATGCCTTGTGAAAGGATGGTTCCTACGTGATAGATATCATTTGTGAGTAGGAGTTGTGCTTCGAGTATGTCTTCGAGTCGATTGAGGCGTTCTACTTCATCGGGTGTTGGCATGCCTGTTTCATTCGCATCATATCCAAGTCTAACGTAGTGGGTATGTACTGCGCTTGGTAAGAGTTTCTTTGCTTCAAGATCCACGCGAATGCTTGCGAGATCTTCGTTGAGTGTGACGGGATAGTATTCCCATGAATTTGATAGTGTGATGCTTGTGCGTATTGTTGTCATTGTTATCTCCTTATCCGATGTAAAGGGACATTCGCTGTGTGCGAGTGTCCCTTTGAGTATTTTATTGTTGTTAGTTATCAGAGTTAGATTATTCGTCTTCCAGTATGAGTGTGACTTGTTTCTTATATACGTCGCTCATTTTGAATTCAAGTGTTTCTCCATTACCGAAATCAAGTCCTTTGACAATTGCATTTGAACTGCTCTTATCGTAATTTACGCTTAGATAGTTTTTAAAAGTTGAAGCAAAGTTTTTGGCTTTAGTTCCATAAGGGAGTGTATAGGTGTAATCATTGACGTTCACTTCAAGTTGTACTGCTTGTAGTGCGCTCATGGTTGTTTTGAGTCCATCAATTGCGGGTTCAATGAATGTGACTTTATTGAACTGGTCTAGATCTGAATTGTTTACTTTTACGTAACTCACATTTAAATTGTTTTGAGTAACGTATGTCATGAGTTCACTCACATTTTTATTTGTGAACTTTGGAACTGTGATTTCCGGCTCTTTAAGTTCGAGAGCTGAACAAAGGATGTTTGATTTCTTTGTAGGGCTTAAGTCATATGTATAGTATGAACATACTTCAATCTTATCAGTGTACTTGTAATCAAGTGAGAACGTTTGTGTTGCTTCTTCGCCCACTTTTTCTTGGACGACTGCGCCATTCACTTTAACTTCTGATTTGTATCGCACGGCTCCGAAGATCCATGATTCATCAAACAGTCTTACGCCCTTACCATCATTCGTCATATCGAGTGTGGCTGGTGCGATTGTGAGTTTTTCTTTGTCAGGGTATTCGCTCATTGCGACAGCTATTTCTAATTTGTCGCCTTTTTGAGTAGCACTAACTTTACTTTCTTTTAGATTTGAAAGTTCTTGTGGTGTTGCTTCAACAAGCTTGAGATAATCTTTCTTAATCATTCCTGTTGTGATTAAATCAGGGTTCATATCTTCGAGAGGGACTTGGTATGGCCATGTTCCTAGGATGTGCTTGATATCCGCAACACCGGAAGGGCGCGCCATTGGAGCAGGTGCTCCGTATTCGTTTGCAAGTAAATCAAGTAAGTATGAGCTGAGTTTACCGGTTAGGTTGAAGTCTGCTTCTGATGCGGAGATCCAAGGTTTCAGATCTGCATCTGTTTTAACGAATCCAATCCATGTGGCGGTTGAGTAATCACCGGTAGCAGCAATCATCAATCGAGCTTTTTGTGCTCCTCGAGGTGCGCCTTCAGGTGCGTATCGAGGATCCCAACGATGGGTTCCTGTTTTACCGTAAACAGTATAGGGTTTCTTAATTGAACGTAAGTATCCAGGGTATGGACCTTCAACTGCATATTTCATTGTTTGTGCTGCAAGGTAAGCAGCGGAATCACTGAGTGCATTGACGGATGATGGTGAGTTAACAATTGGCTCACGACCGTTATCGAATTCAATGCGTGTAATTGTATGAGGTTTAATGTAGTTACCACCATTCATCATCCCGGCATATGCGCCAGCAAGTTCAAGTGTGGTAGTACCAAAGTTTTCTCCACCGATGGCATACTGGTTATTGAATACAAAGCCTTCTGTGTTTGTCTTTGAGAAACCGAAATCTTCAAGGTATTTAATAACACCTTCGTTACCGATTTTACTGATGACTTCATCTAATGTACGAAGTGCTGTCGTGTTACGTGAATCAGCAACTGCGTGCATGATCGTTAGTTCACCAATGTATCGTCCATCGTAGTTACCAACAGGGATGTTTGTCCCTGCATAAGTATAAGGAACATCGAGTGCAACGTGTGATGTTGCGTATCCGAGATACTCAAATGCGAGTGCATAGGAGAGTAATGGTTTAACAACTGACGCTGGAGCTGAATAGTTATCAGCTGCGTTATTGAAGACTAATTTTCCTTTGTAGTCATAGCCACCAAGGATTCCGACGATTTCACCGGTCTTGTTGTTGACGACTGCTGATCCAACTTGGATGTTTGTGCTTGCACCTTGGTCAAGGTTTGCGATTTCTCTTCGTTGTACTTTTTCAATTCCTTCTTGGATATTTGGGTTCATGGCTGTGTAGATGGTCATTCCACCACTTGCAGCTTGTACGCCATTTCCATCTGCATCTTTAACAAGTGTTGGAACTTCTCTTAGGACAAGGTCCGCATACGCTTGATAAGGATGTACTTCTTGATTTTCTCTTGAAATTGGTTTGAGTAAGTTTTCTAAATCCACTGAAAGAGCAAGTTCGTATTCTTCATCTGTTATATATCCGTGGTAGTTCATATAATAGATAACAGTAGCTGTTCGTTCTTTTGCATTCTTAATCGATTTGTAAGGACTGTAATATTCAGGTGCGTTGAGTACTCCTGCAAGGAATGCTGATTCAACAAGTGTTAGGTCAGCAACATCTTTTCCAAAGTATTTTTCGGCAGAGTTTTGAATTCCTAGAATGTTATCTTGGGCACCGAAGTTTGCGGTGTTAAGATACAGAGCGATTGTTTGTTTCTTTGTAATGATTTGTTCAGCTTCGAGCTGGCGCGCTAACTTTAATTCTTGGAACTTACGCTTGATTCCGTCAAGTCCAGAACTTGCTGCTTCAACAACTTCGTTTGTTTCTGCATTCTCATATGTGAAGTAAGTGTTCTTGATGAGTTGCATTGTGAGGGTTGATCCCCCTTGACTGAACATTACTCGACCTTTTTTGATTGTATCGAGTCCGTTTGTGATCATCGCTTTTGCGAAACGGGGAACGTCGACGCCGTCGTGTTGGAAGAATCGTGAGTCTTCCACTGATATAAGGGCATCAATCATTACTTGAGGTAGATCATCATAAGTGATGTTCTCAATCATCTTGAGGCCTGTTTCATAGAAGGCGTTTCCGTTTACGTCTACAAGCTTCGTTGATTCTTGTCTGAAGAAATCTTCTTCCTTCATTTCTGGAGCTTCTTTATTTGCGCTTTGGGCAAAGATGAGAACTCCTGTTGTTCCTACGATACCTATCGTAAGGCAGAATATTAGGAATCCTGCGATAATGCGTTGAATTCTTAGGCGTTTTTGTTCTTTGGTTTTAGGAACTTTAACTTTCTTTTTCTTTTGTTGTGTCATAACTTCTCCTCTTCAATCGTTTCTTTGAGTACTGATAAATAATCGCATGGTATGCGGTAGGTTGATGTGACTGAGTGTCCGTATTCTCTGACCCATTTAATGGGTAGGGATCGGCTTGTCTTCTCATCAATGAAGGGCATTAAATCATGTGCGTATATGAGATAGGTTTCTCCTAACTCATAAAAACGAATGATTATGAATGCGATAGCACCGTGATTATGGACACTTCTCAGATGTGATATCTGATGTTCGTGAAGTGAACTCAGCGGAAACAATGTTTTGTTCTTCGTTTCTTTTGCTTCGAAATCAAGGGCATATCCTTTATAGACGCCTTGATAATCCGTAGTTGAAGCAGTTCTAAAATAAGCTTCTGTAATTTTTGCTCGATTACGAGAAGGGTAGTCCACACTCACAATTTGTATGGGAGTAGGTTTCTTATGTACGATGGCACTGTCTTGGATGAGATAGAACTCATTTGAGGCATTAATGTCTTCTTCAAGACTCATCCCTCGTCCGTTTGTTTCAGTGCGTTTTTTGGGTTTATCGTATACTTTCTTACTTCCAGGATATTGTATCATGTTATCACCGGTTCTATTATACTATATTTACACCTAAATTTCATCGTTTTCAATTGTATGAAAGTATGTTATTTAAATTGATAGAAAATTAGGCCTTGGCTTGTAAGAAGGGCGTAAATTTGCGATAATAGAAACAAGAGGTGAATAGACATGACACAAAAACTAACAACGGATATCATTTTCGATAAAGAATTTCATGTTGACTTCAAGGGCTACAACGCCTTAGAGGTTGATCAATTTTTAGATGCGGTTATGAATGACTATCAGTATTTCGAACAAATCATCAAAGATCAGAAGGAACTGCTTGATCGTTATGAGGAAACTCTTTCTCAACAAAAGCGTATGCTGATGGAACAAGAGAGTAAATCTCGTGTTACGAGTGAGCTCCCAAGTCAGTTTTCTCATGTTGATATTCTTAAACGAGTTTCGCGTCTTGAAGAAGAAGTATTTAATAAAAAATAACACAAAAGATAATCGCTGCACAGCTTGACTGTGTAGAGGAAAGTCCATGCTCGCACAGACTGTGATGTCTGTAGTGTTTGTGCCCGTCTAATTCATAAGGCGGGGTGCCGAGGCATCGGTGACGGCGGATCAAGATCCTAAGGGAAACTATGGATGGAGACTATAAAAGTGCCACAGTGACGAAGCCTTATGGAAACATAAGGAGTGGAACGTTGGTAAACCCCATAAGCGAGAAACCCAAAATTGGTAGGGGAACTGAGGCGCACGAAACGAAGTGCAATTCGGACATCAGAAATGGTGTAGAGAAATGGTTATCGTAACAGAACATGGCTTATTGAGTGTTAATGCAAAGAGGGGGCGAAAGCTCCCTTTTATTATGTTTTAATGATTGGCTTTGTAATGAAAGTAAATCCCCTTTTTTTAAATTGTAAAATGGGACTAGTATTGGTATAATAGTCCATATGTAACAAGGAAGGTGACTATATTGGAGAAAATCGGAACAGTCTTGAAAGAACGACGAAATGAACTTGGATACTCACTCGAAGAGATGAGCGTCAAAACCAAACTTTCAACCGTACAACTTAAAGCAATTGAAGACGGAAATATCTCATTCTTTAGTGAAGACTTGTCGTACTTAACATACTTTGTTCGATACTATGCGAATTCACTCAACTTAGATTATGACGAGATGCGCAATGAACTAGACGAAACAATCACTGAGTATACGGATGCGATCAGTGTCTCTCGAATTAAAGAGGCAGAGAACATCAATACAAGTATTATGGAAAAGGTAAGAATTAAAAATAATACAACACCTAAGAAAGTTAAAAGAAAACGTGTGGACTTCACAAGTATCGCCTTAATCGCATTTGTAATGGTCGTTATTGTAGGATTAAGCTATGTATTCGTTACAAAAATCTTGCCAGAATTTGGTAAGGACGCAAAACCTCCAATTATCACAAATCCTAAACCTGGTGTAGGTGAGACTCCGGTTGAACCTGAGAAACCAGTGGAACCCGAAAAACCAGTTGAACCTGAGAAACCAACACTCACAGTCACAATGGAAGATCCATTGACGTATGTGGTAAGTGGATGGACAGAGGATGCGGATACCGTATTCGATGTGAAGTTCAATAATCGTTCATGGGTACGTTTCTCGCTAGACAATGTCATCTTAGACAATCCAGCCTCGACGATTTATGAAAAAGATACAGAAATAACAATTGTAACCAAACCAAAAGAAAATACAGTATTAAAAATGGAAATTGGTTACATGCAAGGTAATGAGTTTATACTTGATGGTGAAACTATCGTGTTAGATGAAACGGTCGCACAAAGTCCGGGATCGCACACAATTAACTTCAAGTTCGTGGGAGGCAATTAATGAATTTAGCAAACAGACTGACAATTTTTAGAATTATATTAATACCCGTAATCGTATTGGTGGCACTCTTTCCGACGAGTCAGTTCGGAATTACAGTAGGACATATTAAAGTGGATACGATTTCAATTTCTTATCGTAACATTGTAGTATTAGTTCTCTTCGCTACAGCGGCGTTCACTGATTTCCTTGATGGATATCTAGCACGCAGTCGTAATATGATTACAACATTTGGAAAGTTTTTGGATCCAATTGCAGATAAATTACTTGTGAATACAATGTTCATCATCTTCGCAGCACAAGGCGTTGTGCCAATTGTTGCGGTATTGATTATGATATGGCGTGATACGATTGTGGATGCAGTTCGTATGCTTATTTCACAAAAGGGATTGGTGTTGGCTGCTGGGTACTTGGGTAAAGTGAAAACTGTTGCTCAAATGCTCGCAATTATATTGGTTCTATTGAATAATGTTCCATTTGAATTCTATAATATTCCAGTGATGTCCATCATGGTATGGTTCGCAACATTGATGTCGGTCTTGAGTGGTGCTTCTTATGTCATTCAAAGTCGTTCATACTTTATGGAAACAATGTAGGAATAAAACTGTTTAAGGTTTAATTGATACTATGGAGGATGTTATGGCAGACGAAAAAAAAGATAAAATTTTAGATGATGCACTGAAACAAATTGAGAAACAATTTGGTAAGGGTTCAATTATGCGCCTTGGCGACCGCTCAAATGTGGACGTTGATGCCATTAGTTCGGGTTCTTTAAGTCTTGATGCAGCGCTTGGTATTGGTGGTTATCCTAAAGGAAGAATCATTGAAATCTATGGTCCTGAATCCAGTGGTAAGACAACACTTGCACTTCATGCAATTGCTCAGATTCAAAAACGTGGTGGTAAAGCAGCGTTCATTGATGCAGAAAACGCCATTGATCCATTGTATGCTCAAAACTTGGGCGTAAACATTGATGATCTAATTCTTTCACAACCAGACTCTGGTGAACAAGGACTCGAAATTGTTGACGTCTTGGTTCGCTCAGGTGCCATTGACTTAATCGTCGTGGACAGTGTTGCGGCCTTAGTACCGCAAGCAGAGTTGGATGGCGAAATGGGTGACTCACAAGTGGGTCTTCAAGCGCGTATGATGTCTAAAGCAATGCGTAAACTTTCAGGAAATATGAACCGTGGTAATTGTACAGTAATCTTCATTAACCAACTTCGAGAAAAAGTTGGGGTTATGTTTGGTAGTCCTGAAACAACACCAGGGGGTAGAGCACTTAAGTTCTATTCATCTGTGAGACTTGATATTCGTCGCTCTGAACAAATTAAACAGGGAACGGATATTGTTGGTAATAAGACAAACATTAAAGTTGTTAAAAACAAAGTTGCGCCACCATTCAAAGTGGTTCAAGTTGAGATTATCTACGGTAAAGGTGTTTCATACCTTGGAGAAGTCATTGATTTAGGTGTTCAATATGATTTAATTGATAAAGCCGGATCATGGTACTCATACAAGGATGAGAAAATTGGACAAGGACGCGAAGCAGTTCGCACTTTCCTTGAAGCCAATGAAGCCATTGCGGATGAAATCGCACAAGACATTCGAAAGATTATTCTTCCAACGCGTGAAGAAGTCGTTAAAGACAAGAAATAATATTGAAGCCTCGAAAATGTTCGAGGTTTTTTTATGCGCAAATTTACATTATTTTTAGGTTTATACGACCCAAAACCTTACTTAATGAGGAAAGGGTGAGATTGATGGAAAAACACAGTCTGAAGGCAAGTATTATGGCATTTGTTGTCTATCCAGTGATAGGCGTTTTGTTTGTGGTCTTGAATCTATTTCAGAGTAAGTCGATTCAGTTCTGCGGGTTTAATTTACTTCTAGAAGAAGGAGAAACATACGCACGTGCTTCATTGAGCTTTGAGTGGTACTTTATTCTTACATTCCTCTGTGTCTTTGTGGTGACATGGGTATTGGACTATGGATATAAGCAGCTGACTATAAATAGTCACCGAAAATAGAAGAGGGGATATAAATGTTATTGTATGCAAAACATGAACTAGAAACAGTGGATGCATGGTTTACAGTACTAACAGCAGTACTGCTAGTACTTGCGGGAGTCGTTTATCTCGCAATGCTTTTATGGTGTTTAAGAAATGGTAAGGGATCCTTCACTGGATCATATTCCTGGAGAAGTCTTTTCTCAATATCATTTCAATGTAGTTGGTAATTAAGTGATTACAGGGTGACTATTTATACATAAGGAGTGATTTAAACGTGATATCAATACAAAACTTAATAAAACAATATCCAAAAACTATGGCCCTAAAGGGCGTAGACGTCAGTATTCCAAGGGGTAAGATTACGGGACTCGTAGGACCCAATGGTTCGGGTAAGACAACCCTTATTCAATGCATTTTAGAACATATTTCATATGAAGGAGAAGTTAGGTGGAATTCAAATGATCCCAGCATCTTCTTTATTCCTGATGAAAACATATTACCTGACTTGTTATCAGGTTATGAATACCTAATCTTCATTGAGAATATCTATGGTATTAAAAACAATGCTTTAAAACAAGATCTCTTAGAGCGCTATGACATGGTCCACGACAAAGACAAAATGATCCAGTCCTATTCCTATGGAATGAAAAAGAAGATTCAACTCATCGCGGCATTAATGATTGCACCCGATGTTTTAATTCTTGATGAAATCTTTCGAGGATTGGACATTGAGGCCATATTGAATACTAAACAACTCTTGGTTGAGTTTGCTTTGAATGGTGGTACTATCCTGTTATCATCTCATGATATCTTGGCCGTGGAACAAATGAGTGCGCATATTGTGCTCTTAATTAAAGGCGATGTTAAAGCACAAGGATCACCAGCACAGCTATGCGATGTACACGCAAAAGAGAGCCTTGAAGAAGTCTTTGTATTCCTCAATGCATAAAATCATTGCGAGAACCTATTTAAAGCAGTGCAGGCGCTTTGTTTCTTCTTCCATGAAGCAATATGGCTCCTACATCATTATGGGTGTCTTGGTCTCTGTGGCGCTCTTATTCAGTATGTCCATTATTCTGGAAAACATGCTGGGTGAGATGTTGGGAATTATTCTAGTGGATGGCACTGTGGATATGCGAATTAGTCTTTTGAAAACTTTAATATTCTCGGGTTATTGTATTGTGTTGGTAAGTTATCTGATTGCTTTGGTGTTTGGATTTACGAAACAAAGTCAATTTGATAAAATGCTGCGCAACTATGATGTAAGTTTATTTCAACGAAATGTATTATCAAGTCTTGGGAGGACTCTTACGTTGAGTTTGGTGAGTATCATTATGACTACAAGCTTACTCGGTATGAGTATGAGGCACTTGGATTATGAAATGATTCAGACACTAGTGCTTGGACTCATTATTCAAATACCGTTAACGCTCTTTATTCTGGAAACACTTTACCCAACGATATACACAATCTTATTTGCTTTTGGTACTACAGTAAGTGTTGGTTTGTTAGTGACAATTGTAGGTATATACTCATGGTTTTCGTACAGTAATTCAGAGTTCTGGCAACTCTCAAGTTATTGGATTGATTTGAATCTGTTTGGATTAATTATCTTGATTGTGTTTATCGTGTGGTATCTCTTTATTCAGTCCTTTGATTATCGAAAGAGTACTTCTGGTGGCAGAATTCTGTTTGGAAGAATCATTCCACCAACACTGATGGGGAAGGTGATGAAAGAGATGCTTCGCCATAAAGAAGCACAGTTGAATATGAGTTTGATGATCCTTGTATGTGGTTTGATTAAGGTATACAAGCCAACACTACTGTACAGTCCGATGAATGCATCGCTGATGTTGATGATGCCATGTATGCAAGCGATTTATACTTATTCACAGTTTGATCAATGTTTGTTTTTATTGAGACGAACGAAACTGTCTTCAATGCGTGTGTATATGGAGCATTTTGTTGGCTGCATTTTAGTTGTGGTATTTCAGATGGCACTCTTAATGATGATTGAACCGTATCTAAGAGATGGTTTATCGTTATCGCTTGGTCTTGCGATGGTGTTCTTTATGCTTGTAGGGAAGTATTTTCCTTTGAATGATCAAAAGCAGTTTAATTCGACGATTGTGATTGTGGTTTTAATGCTTGCGATTATTCCAACCATACTTTTGGTGCTTGAATTGAAACGCATGTTTGAATTAACTTCGCTAGAGATGAGCTTATTGATGATAGTGTGCATTACTGTGATGAAAGGGGCCACGCTGCGCAGTGTTTCTCATTCTTTATCACGGTAGTGATCACTCAATATTTAAGATTACGGTTAAGACTATGAATACGATTCTTGCTAAAGGAGTGATAGTACTGTGTTTGATTCATCCACTGTTGTCGATTGTTGTATTGAATGCAGTGTGGGTGATGTGTCTTCATGAAGCGATGCATCTGGGGATGTATCGAAAGCATCATGATTGTATTGATGGTTATATTTCGTGGTCGGACTTTTCTTTGAGGACACATTTTGTGAGAGAAGAGATTCCTCTAGGCTCTATTTTACTACCCATGATCTTGGGACCGATAGGGGTGTTTTGTCTTATGATGATGAATGTGCTTACAATCAATCCTTTCGTGATTATTCTTTTGCGTTTTCTGTGCTATCCATGGTGCTTTAACCTAATTAATTTGTGGTGGTTTTCGCCGGACATGAAATGTCTGCGTAAGCATATAAAAAACTTGTGAAATTTCTTTAAATAAAGTATGATAGTACTATTAGGAAACTAATATAAATTATTTAAACTATATAGAAAGAGGAATATTTATGACTGACATCATACTTTATTCCGTCTTAAGTGCAGTAGTCGTATTTGTGGTAATGATTCTTGCGATGATCATTATAAACAAACGCGGTTTGAATCGTTCACTCGAACAATCACACTCATTAATTAAAGAAGCTGAAGAAAAAGCAGAAATGATCTCGCGTCAAGCTCAATTAGAAGCAAAAACGCAAGCCTATGAAATTAAATTAAATGCAGAAAAAGAAGCAAAAACACTAAGAAAAGAAGTACAAGATTATGAAATTAAATTAGATCGTCGTGAGGATACTTTAAACTCGCGCGATAATAACTTAGTGTCAAAAGATAAAGAATTATCTCAAAAGCAGCGTGAGTTAGAGTTGAAATCAGACCAACTGGACAAGATGGAAGCCATTTTGGGCGAGCAAACAGCCAATCAGGTTCTCGAGCTAGAAAGAATTTCTAGTATGCCCGTTTCGCAAGCAAAAACTGAATTATTCGAAATTGTTGAAAAACAAATGGAAAATGAAGTGCTCGCATATATTAAAGACCAAGAAGATGAAGCTCATACAAGAGCTGAAGAAGTCGCACGTAATATCATCTCATTGGCAATATCACGTTATTCTCAAGAAGTTACACAAGAGCGTACAAGCTCAATTGTTAAGTTACCAAGTGAAGACATGAAAGGTCGTATTATCGGTCGTGAAGGCCGTAATATTCGTGCCTTTGAACAAGCAACAGGTGTTGATCTCTTAATCGATGATACACCTGAGATTATAACCCTGTCATGTTTTGATCCAGTGCGTCGTGAAATTGCGCGTATGGCACTCACAACACTCGTCAGTGACGGCCGTATTCAACCGGGTCGTATTGAAGAAGTTGTTGAGAAGGCTCGTAAAGAGCTTTACCAAATCATTCAAAAAACAGGTCAAGATACAATCTTTGATTTAGGTCTTTCAAAAATGGACCGTGAAATTGTTGCAATTATCGGTCGTTTAAAATACCGTTACTCATACGGACAAAACGTATTAACGCATTCAATTGAAGTCGCACATCTTGCAGGGATGATGGCAGCCGAACTTGGCCTAAACCAAAAACTTGCGAAGCGTGCTGGACTCCTCCATGATATTGGTAAGGGTCTTGACTTTGAAGTTGAGGGAACGCATGTTGAATTGGGAGCGCGTCTTGCTAAGAAGCATGGCGAACATCCAATTGTAATTAATGCGATTGCATCTCACCACGGTGATATAGAAGCAACAAGTGCCATTGCGGTATTGGTTGCGGCTGCTGATACATTAAGTTCAGCGCGCCCGGGTGCTCGATTTGAATCCTTTGAAAATTACATCCAACGACTTGAAGATCTTGAAGCAATTGCTACATCAAAAGATGGTGTACAACGCGCATTCGCAATTCAAGCCGGTCGTGAACTTCGTGTTATGGTTGTTCCAGACCAAATGTCAGATCTTAAGACTATTAAACTAGCACGTGAGATTCGTGAACAAATTGAAACAGAAATGACTTATCCAGGTCAAATTAAAGTGACAGTTATTCGTGAACTTCGAGCATTAGAAATAGCTAAGTAATGCGAATTCTATTTATTGGTGATATCGTAGGAGCGAGTGGTCGACAGATTGTTGTCGACCACTTAGCTGCGATTAAGGAAGAACACAGCATCGATTTCGTTATTGCGAATGGCGAAAACTCAGCGCATGGTAAAGGCATTACAAAAAAAATATACAATCAATTGATTGCGGCAGGGATTGAGTGCATTACGATGGGAAATCATAGTTTCGCAAAGCGCGAGATTATTGATGACTATGAGGATTGCCCTGAACTCTTGATTCCCGCAAACATTGAACCGGTTGAATTTGGAAATTACTATAAGGCATATGATGTCTTGGGTAAATCCATTTGCGTTGTGAATCTTTATGGCGAAGCCTTCATGAATCGCGTAGGGGATTCACCGTATCCGTATATGGAACAACTTTTAGAAGAAACTGAATATGATTATTATTTTGTTGATTTTCATGCAGAATCAACATCAGAAAAAATGCTTTTCGCAAATGTTTATAAAGATGATGTGGGTGCTGTTGTCGGTACGCATACGCATGTTCAAACAAGCGATGAGCGCTTAATTGGAAATCTTGCCTACATTACAGATGTAGGGATGTGCGGGGCATATGATTCAATCATTGGCCGTGACGTAGAGGAATTGTATCGTAATGTGATTTTACATGAAAAGACACATTTCAAAGTTGCCCTCGGTGATGCATTCTTAAATGCTGTAATCATCGATGTTGATAAGGAAACAATGCAATCTCAAAAGATTACTCGATTAAACATATAATAAGGCCAAGCGCTGCTTGGTTTTATTTTATTAGTGCACAAACTAGTGTATAATACACTTAAGAAACAAAAGGAGATTTTATGGAAAAAATTAAATTTATGGCATTAGGCGGTCTTGATGAAGATGGCCGTAATATGTCAGTCATTGAAATCAATGATGAAATATACATCGTTGATGCTGGGATTAAATACCCAAAGGTAGATCAACTCGGAGTTGAGATAGTAATTCCAGATATGGCATACCTAAAGAAAAACAAAAAGAAAATTAAAGCAGTATTCATCACACATGCTCATGACGATGTCATGGGGGCACTGCCATACTTATTGAAAGAGGTCAATGCACCGGTGTATGCAACACCTCTCATCGCGTTAATGATTGAAGATCTTTTGAAAGAAAATAATATCAAGAATACTTCAATCTTTAAAATCAAGCGCAATGGAACCTTTAAGATTGGTTCACGAAAAATCATTTCATTTGGTTTAACACATTCAATTCCAGATACATTTGGTATCGCAATTGATACAACACAAGGATACATTGTTCACTCAAGTGAGTTTATCATTGACTTCAACATCCGTTCCGAAGCGTTCACAAGTGATGTCGCTGACATCTCTGAAATTGGTAAGAAGGGCGTATTTTTACTCACAGCTGAATCCGTTTCAGCACACCGTGAAGGATTTACTGCACCACACCACCGTATTTCAACACGCATCGAATCATCGTTTGAAGATACTGATGGACGTATCTTAGTTACTTTATACGAACAAAACATTTATCGATTACTTGAAGTGATTGAAATGGCACAAAAATACAAACGTAAAATATTCTTCTATGGAGAAAAACAACGTCGTCTGCTTAAACATCTTGAGGACTTGAACTACTTCCACATGCCAAAAGGCCTTGAAGTAAAACGAGCACAATTCAAAAATGATATGAAAGATGTCGTTGTGATTGTATCCGATGTAGGACCTAACGTCTTCAGAAAAATGTCGAAAATTGCGATGGGCGAAGATTCACTCATCGAAGTTAACGAACAAGATACTGTGATCGTTGGATCCCCACAAGTACCTGGAACTGAAAAACTCGCATCAGAAATGATGAATGAGCTCTTCAAAGACGGAGTACACTTACAAACACTCTCATACAAATCAGTCCTCTCGATGCATGCATCACAAGAAGACTTGAAAATGATGATTGCTTTATTGAAACCAAAATACTATCTTCCAGTTAAAGGGGAGTACCAGAACCTCAATGCGAACTCACATGTCGCAATGGATATGGGAATTTCACCAGCAAACATTGTCATTCTTGATAATGGACAAGTTGCGGAATTCGTAGACGGTCGTTTAAAATCAACGAATGAAATCATTAAACTTGAAGAAGTAATGATTGACGGGAAAGACCACCTTGATACTTCAGGACTTGTCCTTCGTGATCGTCAAACACTATCAACTGATGGTGCTTTGATTGTCGGTATGGTTATCAACAACAAGACCAAAGAAGTCTTGGGCGGACCGGACATTCAGTCTCGCGGAGTTATTTATCTAAAAGATGCAGACAACATTATGAAAGAAGTTGGACAAATCCTTGAAACAACCATTACTAAATTGGTTGCGGAAAAGAAATACGACAACATTTCTGCTCGTAATGAAGCACGTGACTTAATTTCACGTTACATCTATAAACAAACAGGAAAACGACCAATGATTTTACCGGTCATTATTGAAATAAGAGTATAAAAGGGGTATTGATTCATGGCACGTAAGAAAACCAAAAAACAACAAGAACAATCAAGAGAACTCAAGCGATTCATCATCGCTCTTTTGAGTATCGGGGCACTCATCCTTGGGATGTTTGAACTCGGGGCCTTGGGTTTTTTTATCAACAGCATCGTTCTCGTTGTCGTTGGTGGCTTACCGCAACCCTATTATGTTGTTTCGATTATTTTGATTGCGCTGATGATGCTTGATATCAAACAGTTTAAGTTTACATGGCGTATCTGGACAGCAATTACGCTGATCCTTATATCGCTCATCTTGATTCAATCATTAAGCTTTAAAAATGACTTAATCGGTTTGGATTTTATTAAACATTACCTCTCAACGGTACCGGATGTGTTCAAACGAACTGAAGGCGTGCCCGCTTATTCAGGCGTTGTTGGCGCACTGCTCTTTGGGGCTTTCTCATTCTTAATGGGGAAGACGGGTACCATGGTCTTTGTATCTCTTTTCGTATTGATCGCTATCGCACTGTTCTTCAGTCCGAAGCATGTGATGGACAGCGCAAAGAGTGTTCCTGTTGAAACCCATGGTTTCTTCAAGCGTTTCAAGCACAAGCCTAAGAAAGAAAAAGCTAAGGTAGAAGAAGTCGTTAATGTAGAAGCAATGATTGATAAAAACTATACAAAACCAAGCAATGCGAGCTTCTTAACTCTTGATGAGCCGGAAGTTAAAAAACCGGAACAAATTCAAGCCAAAGTCCATCTTGAACTGGATGAACCTCAAGAAGTTTCTAAAACAGTGATCACAACAGAAGTCAGTGAAAATAGACCCAATAACTTTGATAAGTACCGCATTCCACCGCTCAGTTTACTGGATCCGATGAAGGGGGCACAACGCTCAACTTCAAATGATTCCGCAGCAAAAGAGAAGGCGAAGCGCTTATTAGAGGTATTGTCTCAATTTGGTATTGAAGCAAGTCTCATTGATATTCATATTGGACCTGCTGTGACGAAGTTTGAATTAAAACCTGATAGTAATGTAAAAATATCGAAGATAGCTTCAATTCAAGATAACTTGATGATGGAACTTGCCGTTAAAACATTAAGAATTGAAGCACCCATTCCTGGTAAATCAGCAGTGGGGATTGAAATTCCGAACCAAGAAATGATTCCTGTTCGAATGAAAGACATTATTCAAAAATCTCCTGATTTCATTTCCGATGACAACATTAATGTTGCCCTTGGAAAAGACCTCATGGGAAATCCAGTCATGATTTCATTGAACAAAATGCCTCACTTACTCATTGCTGGGGCAACGGGTTCAGGAAAGTCAGTCTGTATGAATGCGATTATCACATCGATCATTCTGTCTAAGCGACCAGATGAATTACAACTGATTCTAATTGACCCTAAAAAAGTAGAGTTTACACCGTATGTGAATATTCCTCATCTTATAGGACCCGTTATTTCAGATCCAATGCAAGCGGCAATGGCACTGAAAGTCGTTGTTGATAAGATGGAACAGCGCTATGATGTGTTCTCTAAAGCAGGGGTACGAAATATCTCTGGATTCAACCAAAAAGTTAAAGAACACCCTGAAGAGGGACTCGCAATCCTACCATGGATTGTTGTGATAATTGATGAGTTGGCTGACTTAATGGCAGTTGCGGGTAAGGATGTTGAATTAAGCATTCAACGCATTACTCAACTTGCTCGTGCTGCAGGGATTCATTTAATCGTCGCAACACAAAGACCATCAGTCGATGTTGTTACAGGAATTATTAAGGCAAATATCCCATCTCGAATCGCGTTCGCAGTTTCAAGTTCAATTGATTCACGAACGATTCTTGATACTGTAGGAGCAGAGAAACTCCTGGGCTATGGCGATATGCTGTATGTACCGATGGGTGAACCGAATCCTGTGAGGATTCAAGGGGTTTACGTATCCGATGAAGAAGTAAAACAGATTGCACAACGTGCATCTGAACAAGCGAAGCCGCGCATTGATGATGCCTTTATTCAACTCGAGGGAAGTCCTGCAGGAATTCTTGCGGGAAGTGAAGATCCTCTTTATGAAGAAGCCTACAACCTTGTAGTCAACGAACAAAGAGCATCCACATCATGGATTCAAAGACAACTTAAAGTCGGCTACAATAGGGCCGCAAACCTTATGGACACACTTGAACAAAACGGGGTCATTGGTCCTGCAAGTGGTTCTCGAGCTCGAATCATTAATGTACAAGCACAAGCAACTAACGAAGAAGACGCATAGACGTCTTCTTTTTTTGATTCATAATGTAAATTGTTTCATCAAATGATAGAAACATTCATTTCTTTCAGAAAAGTCTTGACATTATTTTCATTTAGGGTATTCTATTTGAAAAGGAGATGTAACCATGAAAGAGAAAAAAAGGTTTCGCTATTTGATTATGCTGTTAGCTTCTGTGTTTGTACTCAGTGCTTGTAGTTCTAAAGATAAGCCGAGTGGTGCGGGTGATAAGGTTTTACATATTGTAAAAGATACTGATATAAAAACTTTAGATGGTTCACTGGCAACGGATGGGATTTCTTTTGAAGTCTTGAGTGCAATGACCGATGGACTTATTGCTTATGATAAGGACGGCGTAGTCGTACCTCGAATCGCTAAGGATTGGACCATCTCTGATGATGGACTCACATTAACATTCAATCTTCGAGATGATGCGAAGTGGAGTAATGGAGATGCGGTGAGTGCCAATGACTTTGTATATTCATGGCGAAGAACGGTTGACCCAGCTACAAAAGCTGAATACGCGCTGATTATTGCGGATGCAGGAATTAAGAATGCTGCTGCTATTACTGCTGGGGACTTACCAGTCACTGACTTAGGTGTTGCGGCTGATGGGGATCATACCCTTGTCGTAACACTGAGTGCAAGTGTTCCTTACATTCTTGAACTGCTCACATTCCCAACATTCTACCCAATGAATGAAAAATTCGTTACAGAAAAAGGGGATTCATACGCTAAGAGTAAAGATGACCTGATTTCAAATGGACCGTTCGTCTTAACTGAATGGACTCCAGGGTCATCATGGGCTCTTGCGAAAAACGCAGATTACTATGATGCAGATGCTGTGAAGATTGATGGACTTGATTTCAAACTTCTATCTGATTACCAAACTGCTGCTTTAGAGTTTGATAACGGTAAAGTAGATTTCACTAAGATCTCATCTGATCTTGTATCTCGATACAAAGGTAAAGATGAATTCAAACAACAACCTCTGGGCTTCCTTT
>JAAYNU010000110.1 GCA_012520695.1 Erysipelothrix sp. | reverse complement strand
GCGTGTACAGTCGGATGATGAAGTACTAGACATTGAATTATACGATAAACAGAAGAATCGTATGCCACTGGTTCTTGTACTGTTGGTGGTAGTTGTCACATCACTTTTGGTACTACTTGGGCTGATGATGAAGGAGTATATTATAATTATAAGTGCTTCTGGTGTTCCTTTTCTTGTTCTGATTGTGTACTTTGTGAAGTACAGAAAAACTGTGGATCGCGTTTCTATCGTTGTGGATGAAAAGGGTATTAAAATAGGAAATGATCACTATGAAATGATTGATCGCATTAAGATTGAACATCTTTCAACGGGTATCAATCGTATGTTGCCATTTAGTATCAATAAGGATTCCTATTTTATTTACATCAATCATAATAAAATTGATTATTCAAAATGGTATAAGAAATTTTATGTAGAGATTGACCAGTATTTCGGTGATAAGATTAAAAACTAATTCGGGGAGATAAATCATGAGAGATATCTATTTAATAATCGGTGCTTTAAATGAAGAAGTGGATGCCTTACTAAAGCGCATGGAAAACATTGAGTCTTTGGAATATCAGGGTGTATCGTATTATACTGGAAAACTCTCTGGTCAGAACTGTGTTCTTGCTTTATCGGGAGTGGGTAAGGTTAATGCAGCTTACACAACGACGGTATTAACGGGAATGTTTGATGTTTGTGAGATTATCAACATCGGTAGTGCAGGTGGTCTTGATGTGAATCAAAACGTGGGTGACTTAGTCATCGCGGATGAGTTGAAATATCATGATTTAGATTTCGGTAATGCACCTGTTGATGAGCGTTATTTCTTTTATCCTAAAACACATGATTTTGAGAAGGTATTGATTCAATTGGGTTTACCTTATCATAAGGGTCTGATTGTGTCGGGTGACCAGTTTGTGATGAAGGATTCAGATGCGTTTAAGAATATTCAGCTCAAGTTTCCTTCAGCAATTGCGGTTGAGATGGAAGCGACGGCAGTTGCGGCCGTGGCTAAGAAGCGAGGGATTCCTTGTATTGTGCTTCGAGCATTGAGTGATGTAACGCATCACGATGATAATGATCTTGTGTTTGAAGATTATCTCGTACTTGCGAGTGAGAACTCCGCAAAACTATGCAGTGCTTATATGGAATCGAGGACACCTTAAGGGGTGTCTTTTTGATGTAATGATTATGTGTATCTTGGTGTTAATGACGCATGGGGTGTAAGTGGTTACATTTGGTGTTGTCCATTTTACCTTGTGATATGATTAAATGGTAGAGAAGGAGATGTTGCAATGAAGAAATTCAAAACATTCTTACCTTTCGATCAGTTTGACTTAATTGAGTCCTTACCTGGTGAATATAATTTAATCGTAACGGTTGCGAACGTTCCAAGGGAACCTGAAAAGCCTGTTGAGCCGGAGAAACCAGTCAAACCAGGTAAGCCCGTGAAGATAGTAGTGAAGAAGAAAATCGTTAAACCTGCTCCTCGTAAAGTGGTTGAGAATAAAAAGAAGGTGCTTCCAAGGACATGAGTTGTAACAAATTCTTATGTTGCGCTTGGGACTGTACTCTTCTG
>JAAYNU010000109.1 GCA_012520695.1 Erysipelothrix sp. | reverse complement strand
TCATTCGAAGAGAGAAACCCAACTCACTGTGGAACGAAGAACAGATCTTCGATTACGCATCAATTAAGATCGAAATCAATCAGCTCAATCAAAACATTGATATGAACCAAGAAATACTCAAATCAATGATTGATGTTTCCGAATCACTCTACTCCAACAAACTCAATAAAACAATGAAGAGTCTCACATCCATCACCCTCATCATCTCAATTCCAATGATGATCACGAGTTTCTATGGAATGAACATTCAACTTCCATTCCAAGATCATCCGTATGCTTTGATAATTGTATTCCTCATTAGTTTCTTGCTGACCCTAATACCAGTCATGTATTTCTATAAGAAAGATTTGTTTTAGTCAAAGTGCTGTCCATTCGGATGGCACTTTATTTGTATAAAGACACACCCTTTATTACCTGATTTTTATTCAAACTTTATATGGTATAATACTTATAAGATTAAGAGGGGTTTCAGGATGGATCTTATCAGGATTCATCGAGCTTGAAAACACTTAACGGAAACAACAGTCTGTTGTTTAAAACGAGGAGGAATATCATGAGAATTAAAATTATGCTTTATGCCCTTTATTTACTAATCCTTAGCGCTGGTGAATCTTACTTGCTCATGGTTATGAGTTTTATCTTGTTGATTATATCAATCCTTTTGGATGTTAATCACTATCTGAATGAGAGAGATGATTCTAAACGTAAGATCGCTAAATAGAAAATTCCCGTTATAACTCAAATTATAACGGGAATTTTTTATGCTTCAGATTCAAACACAACACGAACATTCAATACCTTACCAATGATTGTAACGGGAAGGTTCATAACATCATCTTCATTGAAATAACGCGTTTCATAATCTGGGTTTGCGGATTCCAAGATGAGTAAGTCATCTTTCATTACAACACGCTTTACGGTTGCCTCATCACCATTGATTAGGACAACCCCAATATCACCCGACGCCAAGACAGCGGTATGCTTCACGAATATTAAGTCACCATCGTGAATACGAGCACCCACCATCGAGTCACCCTTAACTTCAAGAAAGTAGTCTCCTTGATCATATTCCCTTTTTGATACTTCTTCATAAGACATTAAATTCTGATCTGCTAGAAGATCATATCCCGCTTTAACAACACCCAGTACCGGTTTGAAAAAGTGATGTTCAAGATACTCAGGCACATCGATCGAAAATAAATCAGAAAGTCGTTCTTGTTTCTCAAGTGAGATTTTTTTGATTACGCCAGTCTCCCACCTTGAAACCGTTGATTTACTAACACCTACAGCATCTCCGATTGTTTCTAAGGATAATTGGTCTCGCGTTCGAAATACAGTAATTAATTCACTCAGTTTCATAGTCCTCACCTCATTGCATATATTTTACGACATGAGCAACTTAAATACAACTCAGACAATTAAGTTGCATAAACAGATTGATTTACGCAACTTTAAGCGATATAATCAATTCAAGGAGTTTGAAACCATGAAATTATACAAGAAATATATCGATGTCGTTGTGCACGTGAATACGTTAGGTGAAATCATGCCACTCTTCATCGTCTTTGAAACACAGAAATACAAAATTGAAAAGATACTTCTAATAAAAAAATCCAGCTCAGCAGTTGGCGGAAGCGGGATTTTATATCAATGTAAGATTCAAAACAGTGTTCGAAATATTTACCTCGAACGCAATCGTTGGTTTATTGAAAGTCTTTATGCTTAAGACCAACGAGCGGTAAGTTAATATTGATGGTGAACACATTGTCCGTGGCATCCCATTGGAAGACCCCACCCATCTCTTCAACAATCGAACGAGATATGCCAACACCCAGTCCCCTTGTAACATCTGTAGAGCTCTTCGTGCTCTCAAGATTTGGTCTTACTTTTCCAGTATAAGGATTCTTAATTTGAATGTTTAGCCAGTGCTTTCTCAAACGAGATTCAACGGTAATATAACGCTTTGATGCAGGTAATTCCATAACTGCTTCTTGGCAGTTGGTAAGAATATTGGTAAAGAGTCGAACAACCGCAAGTTCATCGACCCTGATGCTATCAACCTAGTACACCATTGAACGACTCATGGCGTATTTTTTGATTAAATATTGATACTTGTCAATTACGCTTTGGTCATCATCGCAGAAAAATATATTTATCATATGCTTCCCATAACGTCTTCTATTTAACTATTACACCACATATGTCACATTTTTAGAGCGACATACTCGCTGGTTTTTCCAGCTTTTTCTTTTCCCATCACATACTTAGCCAGTCTAAATCCAATAATTGGACCACTTGTAAGACCACTCGAACCCAGGCCACTGCCCACAAAACAATTCTCTAAACTATCAACTTCCCCGTAAAAAGGCAAGAAGTCAGAGGTGTAAGCTCTTGAGCCAACACGAACCTTATCATACACAGCCGTTTTCAAACTGGGTAAATGCTGTGCTCCCAAGGACTGTAAATTATTTAATACACGAGGATCAGGAGTGAGATCAAATCCCATGTCATCTTCATGAGATGCCCCAACAACCAGCGTCCCATCGTTTTTGTACAATAAGTCAATTTCACCTTTTGGAATATATAAAGGATACGAACTCCCCTCAAGAAATGAACTGAACTCAATGAGTTGTCCCTTTTGAGGTCGTACATCCACATCATAATCAGGCAATAAATCCGCCAACCATGCACCCGCAGCTAAAACTACAGAGTCAAACGATCGACTATTGACCGTATACTGATTCGATTCATATGAGAAATTCGCATGTTCTTTCACTAAGTTCATCCCGAGTTCAACACTCTTACGATTCAAAACATCCACACATAAAGCACCATCAACGCGCGCTGCACCTTCAATATAAAGAGCGCGCTCACAAACAGAACCCTTTGGCAACATTGATTTGAGTTCTTCTCCCTCAAGGATTTCTATTCTACCCATCGTCGGATTATTGAGAGACCTCTTTATCGCAAGATCATACATTGCGTCGAGGCGTCGATCATTCGACAACAGTGCACCTGATTTCTCATAAAAAGAGGAATCATCGAGGTCTTTAATGAGTTGATGATAGAATATCGATCCCTCATCTACAAGTCGAAACCAATCCATATTGCGTCTTTGACTCACCCATGGACAAATGATACCAACTGCTGCTTTTGTTGCTTGTCCTGTACCTTCATCGAAGAGTGTTACATCGTATCCATCACGCGCTAAATAGTAAGCACATACACTACCAACAATCCCACCGCCAATCACTGCTACCTTTTTCATCATCATCACTTCCTTTTCTTTATTATAACGTTAGTGTGTCTTAATTGAAATGATCTATAAAAAGAACTATACTTAAGCCACTATACAAGGAGG
>JAAYNU010000108.1 GCA_012520695.1 Erysipelothrix sp. | reverse complement strand
TCGAGTGGCCTATGGCACCAGCTTGGAAAGTTGGCGAAGCGCAAGCTTCCGAGGGTTCGAATCCCTTGTCCTCCGCCATATACAATCTGCACCCATTATACTCACTGTATAGTGGGTTTTTTATTTGAACGATCATAAAAACCCCTATAAATTTATAAATCTATTAAACAAAGAACCCTACTTCTAGAAAGTAAGGTTCTTAATACTATGTTTCTTTTGCCTTGATGCAAGCAGTGCGATGAGTACAAATGAGACTGCAAATGCTATAAGGATACCGATTGGGATCAAGAGTTTACCCAGTTGTATTCCTGCATTCAATTTCTCATTGAGAACAATCGTCCAGTATACTGGTGAGATTTTCGCAATGTTCAAGATAAACGGAGAGAGTACGGCTTGTGGTACAAAGGCACCAGAGATGAACGCTAAGCCAAGACTCAAACCCGTTACCGCGGCAGTTAATGCTTGTTCGCTTGAAATTAGACGACTCATCAAGAAACTCATTGCTAAGGTACACCATGAGAACAAGTACATTACAAGATAGAAATTCCAGATATTCTGTGTTCCGATTTTGTCTTTGATTAATAGATAAGTAAATGTGAATGCGATGAGCATAAGGACATGTTGAGCCAGAATCGTACTCAAGAGTAATTGAAATCCATGCTTCCTCGAAGACATTGATGATACATCAGCTCGCTCTCTTATGGAAGTTTGCACGAAAGAATTGTACGGAATATTTAACTTACAAAAAGAAAACGGATATCGAATTTACGTATCCGTTCCCAAATAGGAGGCACCGATGAATCTATTGATCATTGATGACGATGAACTTCTCGTCAAATCACTCGTAACCATTCTTACAAAAGATCCAAGCATCAGTGTCAGTGCTACAGGACACGATGGGAGTGTTGCCTTACAACTCTACAAAGACCATCCTATTGATATTGTGCTTATGGATATTCGTATGAAGGAAATGTATGGAATTGAAGCAGCGATAGAAATACTTAACTTGGATCCTTCTGCTAAGATTCTTTTTCTCACAACCTTCACAGATCATGAATACATACAAAAGAGTTTGTCTATCGGAGCGCGTGGCTATCTCATTAAACAAGACTTCGACTCCATTACCCCAGCACTTCATACAGTGTCACCAAAGTTTTATCGTTAATTTTAATAAAATCCGAAGGATTAATAAAACAGTCATCACCCTCACTGATGGAACAATCATCCCTCTCAGTCGTAGACGTAAAAAAGAAGTATCAATGGCATTTCATCGACACCAAATGATGGAATAAATAGAAAAATCCCACCAATAAGTTATTCTTACTGGTGGGATTTCTTTTGGCTATAAAGTATTTAAAGTCTTTTCAATTCTGTTGAGTTCATCGTGATAAGCATCTAATTTTTCAGAGTTATCTTTTTTTGATTTCTTCAACTGTTCAATTTCTTCCTTGTTTTTCTCTTGTTCCGCCACAGAGAGTGATGGATTTTCGAGAGTATCAAGTTTGATCTCGATCATGTCATTCAAGTTTTCAAGAGCAGCGATGCGAACATCCAGACGCTCAAGGTCTTCTTCCATAACATTACGACGTTCTTCGCTTGTGAGAGCCATTTCGTTCTTCATGTTTGTGAAGAATTCATCTTGAAGTGCTTTAAAGATTGACCACAATGATGCTTCGTTTTCACGACCACTGTGTCCAGCTGCTTTCCACTCTTCAAACTTCGCATCCATCTTCGCTTTATGCTCAGATGGATTTTGAATTGATAAGATGTCTCTTACTTCTTCAATGATTTTTTCTTTTGCAGCACGTGCTTTATCTTGCTCTAATCGCATTGCATCGAAATGCGCGGATTGGCGAGCATAGAATGCTTGACGTGGACCGTTGAAACGAGCCCAGAGCTCATCATCAATTTCACGACCTGCAAAGCCTGCTTTTTTCCAACGATTCATGAGTTCATTCATCATGCGTGATGTATTCTTCCAATCATCGGATTCATGAATTTCTTCAACTTCAAGAATGATTGCTTCTTTTAACTCAGCAGCTACGCCACGTTGAGCATTCATTTCATCGAAATGTTTACTGCGTCGTTCAAAGAAATAATCGTTAGCTTCTCTAAAGCGAGTCCAAAGATCTTGATCAATAGACTTACCAGCGAAACCAGCTTCACGCCATTTCTTTTGAAGGTCTTGTAGTTCACGAGCCGTTGTTTGGAAATTTTCATTGTCCTTCAACATTTCAGCTCTGTTCACTAAGTCCTTTTTAATGTTAATAGCCACAGCGACTTGTTCGCTACGACGATCGTATGTTTCCAATCCTTTTTGATAACGCAGTTCAACAGCACTATCAGGTCCTTCTGAAGGCAAGCTCTCCCACTCGGCCTTTAATGCTTTGAACTTAGTTTCGTCAGGGTTACTCATTAATTCATAAATTTCAGAAATAATTTCATTTTGACGAGACTGTTCAACAGATGCCAAGCTTTCCCATCCGAAGTCTCTCGATTGCGAGTTGTGATGAGTTTCCACGACTTCTTCAGTTTCAATAATATCTTCAATTACTTTGTCTTTATCCATTATGAACACCTCTTCCATGTGTATATCTTACCACACAAGTCAATAATATGACCTAAAACACACCCAATATTAAACCTAAAGTATCATCGAGGTATCTAAAAATTCTATGGTCTCTTGTCACCTTATGAGATAACCACTTTATTTCACAAGCTAATAATAAGGACTTTTAGTTATTGTCTTCATTAAACTTAGCAAGACTTGCTTCATCCACTAATACAACGAACAAATCGCCCTCGTGAATAATCATTTTTGGATCAATCACAATTGAAAACTCCTGTGAATTGTCCGGCTTTACAGCCAATACATTGAAGCCATAATTAGCACGAAGATTAACTTTTTCGAGGCTTTTTCCACACCATGAAGTGAGTGCGTGAATTTCTACGATGTTGTAGTTATCATCAATTTGAAATGAATCAATGATACTGTGTTCCGCTAACTCATTCGCAAG
>JAAYNU010000107.1 GCA_012520695.1 Erysipelothrix sp. | reverse complement strand
CGCCATCGGCTTCCTTCAGACAAAGTTGTCGCCAACAATGCCCTTGCTTACAGCTTACCTTCCGAAATCATTAGTGAGGTGGTAGGGTATCTTTCAACCCATCGGCTTGGTAACATGCCCATCGAACGAAAAAAGCAATCCCGAAGGACTGCTTAGTTTGTAAGTGTGATTGTAAATTCTGTTCCTTCACCTGGAGTTGATGAAACTTCAAGTGTTCCGCCGTGGGCTTCTATGATGGATTTAGAAATCGCAAGTCCAAGACCTGATCCACTGTTGTCGCTCGCGCGATCACTGGACCCTTTAAAGAATCGTTCAAAGATATGAGGTAGTATTTCTGGATCAATGCCTTCACCAGAATCCTTAAAGCTAATGGATGTCTTATTAAGGCGCTGTTTACATGAAATAGTAATCGTACCATCTTTTGAATAATTAATCGCATTATTGAAAAGATTTAATACCACTTGACTGAGTCTAAAGTGGTCAGCACTAATCATTACATCCGAAGGACAGTTCAAGACAACCTTAATGTTCTCTTGATGCAGTTCTTGGCGACGCTCATAAATCAGACCATCAAAGAATTGTTTTAAGTTAAAGACTGACTTATCCAAGTAAACCTTATTTGATTTCAAACGAGATTGTAATAAGAGATCATCAACGATTTGTTCCAATCTGCGATTCTCTTTACCAATTTGTAAACTGAATTCTTTCGCTGTATCAGGATCATTGAATCCTTCGCGATTAAGAATCTCAGTCATGCCTTTGATTGCTGTAATTGGAGTACGAAGTTCATGTGATGCATCAGCGATGAATCGTTTCTGCATTTTCTCACCTTCCACTATACGCGTAACATCTTGGAATATTAAAATACAACCGTTATAACGACCTTCATTAATAACAGGAATTGAAAGCACTTGGAAATCAATGTCCTTATAATTGAACTGGCGTACAAATTGTTTCTCATTTAAAAATGCGTCCAATAAAGTTTGTCGAAGTGGTGAATCAATGGAAACATCGTAAACATTTTGTTGTGACAGGTCCATTAAATTATCGAAGTTTTCATTAGATACTTCGAAATCACCTCTTTGGTTAATATAAACGAGTGGTGAAGGTATCGCGTTAATTAAATGAACGAGCTTATCATGTGTATCATCTGCACGAACATTCGCTTCCTGCGTTTCTTGAATCGATCCTTCTTCAATTGTAGTAATTGCCGTTTCATTTTTGAAACTTGAATAAAGATAAATAACCAAGAGCGCAACCAAGCTGATGATCAACACCGCTTTATTGGGTGCAAATAATGCAACAATCAATACAATAACATAGGCAAGAAGTGCCATTCTATTTTCTTTTCGCAACATAACCTATCCCTCTTTCTGAATGGATGAATACATTTGATTCATCAATTTTTGTTCTTAATTTAAAGATGTGTACATCGACAATGCGCGTATCACCATCGTAATTGAAATCCCAAATATCACTTAAGATTTGATCACGTGATAGTACTACGTTTTCTCGTGACAGCAGTAATGCTAATAAATCAAACTCTTTCTTTGTGAGTTCAACGTCTTTACCATTAATACTGACATCCCGCGTTTCAAGATTCATGATGATATCTCCCAAGACAACTGACTTAGGAATACTGACATCATTAAGACGTCGTACATGTGCTTGAATGCGAGCCCCCAGTTCCCGAGGCGAGAACGGCTTTGTCATATAGCCATCAACTCCCGCATCGAATGCTTGAAGAATATCACTCTCTTCATCCTTTGCGGTCAGCATGATGATAATACTATCAAGACCTGCTGAACGGAATTTCTCTACAAGTTCAATCCCAGAGTAAACCGGAAGCATCCAATCTACTAAGATGACATCATAACTTTCTGATAAACCAAGTTCCAAACCTACTGCACCATCTTTGGCGCTCTTAACATCATAGTTAAGATTTTTGAGATCATATTCAAGGAGTCGACGAATATTTTCTTCATCTTCAATAATTAATATTTTACGCATCAACGGACTCCCTTTCCTTGAATCGTTCCAGTATTTTAATAACCAGTGGGTGACGCACAATATCTGAATACGTGAGATTCACAAATGAAATCCCTTCAATATCTTGTAGATACTCCTGCGCAATCACTAACCCAGACATCTTAGCCCTTGGTAAGTCAATTTGTTCAATATCACCGTTCACAATCATTTTGGAGTTATTCCCTAATCGTGTAAGGAACATCATCATTTGAGATTTCGTTGTGTTTTGTGCTTCATCAAGAATGACTAATGCATCATCCAGCGTACGCCCTCTCATATATGCAAGAGGCGCAATTTCAATAACACCTTTTTCAATATATCGCTCAACACGCTCACTTGATAATAAATCATCTAAAGCATCGTAGATGGGTCTTAAGTAAGGATCCACCTTCTCTTTGAGGTCTCCTGGTAAAAAGCCAAGGTTCTCCCCTGCCTCTACTGCAGGACGTGTAAGGATAATGCGTTTAATGGTACCTTCTTTAAGTAAGCTAATCGCATAGCATACAGCTAGGAATGTTTTACCTGTTCCTGCCGGACCAATAGCGAAGGTTAAATCGTGGGACTTAACAGCTTCAATGAATCCACGTTGCCCTAATGTTCTAGCTCGTATTGGTTTACCTGAAAATGTTCGTACGAGGACTTCATCGTTTCGTTCGATGAACCGTTGGTCTAATCCTTTGTCATGAAGACTGATCAGATATCTAAGATCTGATATTGAAATTGAATCATAACGATCAAGGACTTCAATCATAAAATAAAAAAAGGATTCCACAACTTCAAGATTATCCTGACCATTAATCACAATCCCATTTGACTTCGTTTGAATCGAGACTTTATAGTAATTTTCAAGATATGTTAAGTTCTCATTATGAACACCCGATATCTTTTGTAATGTATCCTGTTTGAGATTCAAATTAACTTCCAGTTTAGCCACTCATCAACACCCCTATTCTTATTTTATCATATCACAGATTAATGATAATGAAACAAAACTCCTGTCGTTTTAACACTATCTTTACATCTTTGTGCATTATTTAACGAAAGCCAATTTAATGAGTAATGAGAATCATCAAGACTCTAGAACTATATTTCACAATCGAAATACTAAGAAGTAATTGGTTCACTTATTTTTTAATCAAAATACCTCGCAATAGTGATTGATACATTCAATATAGAAACTATCCATCTCGATACTATTTTCTTTATTATACAGTATATTCAAGAAAGGATAGTTTATGAAAAAAAGTACAGAATCATCTATATTTCCTTAACATTGATTTCTCTTTTAGCTTCGTTTCTACTGTACTCATCGATTGGAGATTTTCGCTTGATAATTCAATCATCTGGTGTTTTTTACTTTTAATCTTTACCATTGCTCAATCACTGATGATTTATATCAAAAGAAGGATGGAGAAAAGATAATCAATTATGTTTGTCATAAAATAAAAAGAACAGCCTGGATAGACTGTTCTTTAGTTATAGTGTAATGATTAACGGCGTTTCTTACGGCCAGCTTTTTGAGCTGCTTCCGATTTAAGTTTACGACGAACTCCTGGTTTTACATAAAACTCTCGTTTGCGAGCCTCAGCTAGGGTTCCATTACGGGAAACTTGGCGTTTGAATCGGCGCAGTGCGTCGTCTAAACCCTCGTTATCCTTTAGAATAATTTTTGACATGACTAACCTCCCTTCTGATGCAAGCAAGTTAATTATACCAAACTTCAAATACAAATCAAGTAAATTTTAGGGAAAATGTACTTATATGCGTATATCGGTCATTAATTGCCTAACGCGTTCGAACTAAGAGCTCAAATGCCTTAGTTTCATCAGTTCCCTGATCAATTGCGAGCCTTAAATTCTCACTCGCAATCAAGGCCATCACCTTATCTAGACTCGATCTGACAGCAGATAACTGATTCAACACTTCTTCACACTCTCGCTCATCTTCCATCATCTTCAATATACCGTCGATTTGACCGCGCGTGCGTTTGACTCGATTCTTAATTTTGTCATCACATTTCATGGTTCGAACCTCCTGTTGAATAAACAAGTTCTTCTGGAAACATCCTTGCATATAGTTCGAATGAACCGTCGAGATTAGCAACAGTATATCCTGCTTGCTTTAAGATACGTTCAGCATTATAACTGCGAACTCCACTTTGGCAAAAGACAATCAGTTTAGAATCTTGTTTTAATTGATTCATACCACAGCGAAGAGTATCGAGTGGTAGGTTGATGGATCCTTG
>JAAYNU010000106.1 GCA_012520695.1 Erysipelothrix sp. | reverse complement strand
TGAGTCCTTTTCAATTATATCATATCCAACTTCCATTTAAATGTAGAAGTTAGTTAGACAAAAGACACTGTTATGTAAAAGCGGAAATTACCTTGTCATTCAACCAATTATTTTGTCCAAAGTTTTTCTGGATATGTTCCATCGGATTGGAATGTAGCAAATTGAGCAAGAACTGATTCTTTATCATCTTGATACGTTACACCAAACCAACGATCCGGAGTTTCAAGAATACGAACCTTTGTGACACCGTCTTTAATGAGTGAACCCACATCATTAGGTAAGAGTGCTTCAGATTTCGCTGTGTTCTTAGGAACATCATTCTTCAAGAAGTCTTCGAATTTTGATTTCATTTGATCGAAAATCGCTGGGCTGAATCCCCAGAAGTTCATTGATACCATAGTACCATCAGCGATTGGACTTTCGTCGTCTCCACCAACAACACCATTTGCGGTACGTTTGATACCATCTGTTTCAACGATTTCTGTTAAGTAACCATCAACGTTTTCGCAAACACCGCGAGTTACTGTTCCGTTATCAGTCATTGTATTATCTACAATATATCCCATCATTGCACTTTCGTTGTCCGAAACTGATTCAGTTAAGAATTTTGCCATTTCAACAAAAGCATGTTTTCCATAATAGTCATCAGCATTGATGATTGTGAATGGACCCTTAACGATGTCGCGTGCTGCTAGAAGTGCATGAGTTGTTCCCCATGGCTTTTCGCGCCCTTCAACACCCTCGAACCATTCTGGTACATCATCGATGGATTGGAATGCATATTCCACATCAATGAATGGACGAATCTTCGCAACTAATTCTGCTTCAAAGATTTCCTCGTGTTCTTTACGGATAATTAAAACCAATTTATTAAAACCAGCTTGAATTGCATCATAAATTGAGAAATCGATAATCGCTTCTCCGTTTTTACCAAACTTATCTATTTGCTTAAGGCCACCATAACGGCTACCCATTCCTGCTGCTAATATTACTAATGTTAGATCTTTCATGAAACCCTCCTAGTATACGGTACTATTGTACCATAATTTCATAATGAGTTTAATCTCCATTCAAACTAAAAGCAAGATAATACATCAAAATACTTTACAACGTTGTAGCCCTGTGCTAGTATAGTGATACAGTAACACAAGGAGGAACAATTTATGACAACAAATTCAATCGAAATTAAAAACGTCTCAAAGAAATACAAAGACTTCTACGCAGTTAAGGAAGCGAGCCTTAGCATCGAACAAGGTAAGATATACGGACTGGTAGGAAAGAATGGTGCAGGTAAGACGACACTCTTCAAATTAATACTGGGACTCAGTAATCAAAGTGAAGGAGCCATATCAATTAATGGTAGTACAACAAAACAAGAACTACTCAATGAGCGTGCTCACATTGGTTTCTATATAGGACCTAACTTCTATGATTACCTCAATGCCGAACAAAACTTAGAATACTATCGCAAACTAAAAGGAATCTCAGACAAGGGTGAAATTGACCGCGTCTTAAAGATCGCGGGATTATACGGAGAGAAAAAGAAATACAAAGCATTCTCAATGGGAATGAAACAACGCTTAGGTATTGCGAATGCATTATTGGGTGACCCGGATATCATTATTCTTGATGAACCCATCAACGGTCTTGACCCACAAGGTATCTTAGAAATAAGAAACCTACTTAAATCACTCAATACAGAGCACAATAAAACACTGATCGTTTCATCTCATATCTTAAGTGAGTTGGACTTAGTCGCTCATACATTTGGAATTATCGATCACGGGGTGTTCTTGAAACAACTCAATAAAAATGAGTTCTCTCAAAATGAACAAGCCGTTCTAAAAATCTCAACCTCGAACAACGCACTTGCACTTGAAATACTCGAAAAGAATTACGCAATTAAAACCGCTACACTGGATGACCAATACTTCTTAGCCTCACAAGAACGCTTGAGTTCTGAAATGCTATCAAGTCTATTATTCCAAGGCATTGAGTTGAACGAGATTGTGAAACAATCAAAATCACTCGAAGATTACTACTTTGAACTAACTGGAGGACAATAACATGTTGAATCACATTAAAGCAGATTTATATCGTATTACAAAAAAGAAAAGTCTATACATCATGATGGCATTATTTACCATCGGATTCTCATTCGTTTCATTTAACTTTAGAACGACACCAGAAGTATTCCCTGAGTTCATTGGTCTCATTACTCAAATGTCACCCATCCTCATCGGTATCTTCATCTTCACCATTATATACACTGATGACCTTAAGAGTCACACGGTACAGACAGCCATTGGCTTTGGTATTAAACGAACAGAAATTGTGATTACTAAAGTAATTGAAGCAACAATCTTACTCCT
>JAAYNU010000105.1 GCA_012520695.1 Erysipelothrix sp. | reverse complement strand
TTAGTTGGTATAACTTCATAGTAACTTCTACCTTCTTTTTGGTATTTATTTACCCAAGTAGGATGAGGTGTTACTTTACCAACTTTTGATTCATTGTGGGTGAAGTTTTTTGTAAGTTCTATTTCTAACATTACTCCACGTTCAGTTTCGATTTTATCAAGAGTCTCTAGTCTTTGGTCTGATATGAAGTTTCCCATAGAGTAGATAACATAAGTATCCCCTATAACCTGGCTTGGTTGAATAACATGAGGATGTGTTCCTAAAATAACATCAACGCCCCAATCAGCTAGTTTTTGTGCTAATTTCTTTTGGTAGTCATTAGGTGCGATTTGGTATTCATTACCCCAATGCATAGATACAATTGTAAAATCATTAGTCTTTTTACTATAGGCAATTTCTCGCTCCATACGTTCTTCTTCAATTAAACTCCCCATATAGAGATGCTCTTTCTCATTTAAACGACTCTCAAGTCCATTATATCCGTATGTATAGCCCAAGAATCCCACTCTAATATCATTTCTAATAATGACTTGAACAGATTCTGATGGTGTTACTTTAGTACCCACAACTTTTATGTCCCGGGAAATAATATTATTATAGGTGTCGATCAGTCCTTGTTTTCCAGAGTCTAAAGTATGATTGTTGACAGTATTTAGAATATCAAAGCCTGCGTCTTTAAGTGCATCAATAGACTCAGGTGGTGTATTAAATGTTGGATAACCCATGTATTCTCGAGTCGGAGTAGATGTTGATTCGTAATTTCCGAATGTTATATCGGCCTTTTCAAGATAAGGTTTTACGTATTGAAGGTTATTATAGTAATCATAACCGCTAGCTTCACTAGGCACCTTCAATGTTTGAGGTCGATGGTAAAGAAAATCACCAACCGCCATAAGAGTAATGGTTTCGATTCTCTCAACCGGAACTTCTTCCTCATCCTCAGGTATGGGGCTTACCTCTGAAGGTGGCTTGTGGGTAATAACATTTTTTGGATCAGACTTAACCCAATACAAAACCCCTAATAACATTACTAGGACACTCATTAAAAATATAATACCATTTCGTTTTTTTCTCATCTTGAAAACCTCGCATTTTATCAATTATACCATTTTTCACACAACTCTCACAGTAATATTGTAATTGTAAGTATCTCATTTAAAATAGATTGAAGCATAAGAAAACCGCACTTTTTAAAAGACGCGGTTTGATTTGTTTTTAATTGATGGGATTATTTTTTTCCAAGTAATCTAAACATGTTTTTCTTGTATACTTCAACACCTTCTTGGTCGAATGGGTTCACATCTAACATGTAAACTGACATCGCTAAGGCTTTAAAGAAGAAGTAAACTAGGTATCCAAAGTCTTTTGCAGAAGTTGAATCGATGTTTAATAATACGTTAGGTACTTGTCCTGTAACTTCATGAGCTTCAAGAGTTCCTTCGAACGCTTTCTCATTAATCCAGTTCAATGATTTACCACTTAGGTAGTTTAATTGATCAAGATCGTCTTCTTCGTGGCTCACAATACCATCAACAATTGGTGTATTAACTCTAATTTGAGTTTCAAATAAGATTTTAGAACCGTCTTGAACAAATTGTCCCATTGAGTGAAGATCAGTTGAGAAGTTAACAGAAGCTGGTAACAATCCTTTAGATTCTTTACCTTCTGATTCACCAAACAATTGCTTCCACCACTCTCCTAGGTAAACTAAGTGTGGTTCGTAAGCTACGAACATTTCTACAGATTTTCCTTGTTTTTCCATCATACGACGAACTGCAGCATATAC
>JAAYNU010000104.1 GCA_012520695.1 Erysipelothrix sp. | reverse complement strand
GTGTAATGGTATAGTGAATTTGTAACACCTGTGTATAATCCAGTACAATGGAAGAAACAGGAGAAAACATATGAAACGTTACAGTACAGAAATGAAGAAGAAAATCGTTACAGCTAATATCCAAGATGGACGTACCATTGCAAGCCTTGCCACTGAATATGGTGTATCAACCGCGTCCATTAATAACTGGATTCGTGATTACCGCAAAGAATGCCGAGCAACACCTGAAGCAATGAGTGAACTAGAGTTAATGGAAGAGAATCGTAAACTCAAACAAAAACTCGCTGAAGCCGAAAAGGAAAATGACTTTCTAAAAAAGGCAGCAGCATTCTTCGCGAAGGAAACAGGCAAGTAATCTATAAATTTATTGATCAGCATAAGAACCACTTCGGCTTACGTTGGTTATTAAAACGATGTGGTGTTTATGCCAACGGCTATTATAACTATCTCAGAAATACAAAACGGGAATATCATCAAACCAAGCAAGCCATCAAAAATGAAATCAAAGATATCTTTCATTCCACAGGCGGCATTGTAGGTCATCGTGGAATGGTCATATTCTTAGCTCGTGATGACATTAAGCTCAGTAAGACTACCGTTCATAAATATATGAATAAAGAGCTACAACTCTACTGTATCCCCGCTAAGAAGCGCCCACGATACGTTGAAGGAACGAAGCATGAGATATTCCCCAATCACTTATCGCAAGACTTTGATATTGGAGAAAAGAACACAGTTTGGTGTACGGACTTTACTTATATCAAAGGATGGGATGGCAAATTCCAGTACAACTGTAGTATTTTAGACCTTTCGGACCGGAGTATTGTCGCCACTAAAACAAGTCGAATGATGACAAGTGGCCTTGCCAAAGAGACTTTAGAGGCAGCACTGTCATCACAGAAAGAACGTCCAAAAGACTTAATCCTCCACAGCGACCAGGGTAGCCAATTCGCATCGTATGATTTCACAGAATATTGTCTAAAAAACAATATCAAGCAAAGTATGAGTAAAGCAGGATGTCCCTACGATAACGCAGTGATGGAACGGTTCTTTAGAACCATGAAGTTTGAACTCATCAATCGATTCCGATTTAATAATGACAAACAACTTGAAACCGCAATATCAGAATATGTATTTGGGTGGTATAACCAAGTGAGACCGCATGCATCAAATGGCTATAAAACCCCAAACGAAATTAGAAACACTTAGGTCTACTTATACACTAGTGTTCCAAAAATGCTTGACCACTACAGACAACACTTACATATAACTGAAAGATTCTATATTGAGAAAAGAATTGCACTTGGGGATTCAAACCGAGAAATATCACGAAAGCTGAATAGACCCCATTCAACAATAAACAACGAAATCAAAAGAGGAACCATTACTCAAGTCAGAATAGAGAATGGTAAGAAGATATATTATAAAATCTATGACGCATATGCGGCTCATGGTTTTTATCTCAGCAATCGTTCAAGATGCGTTAAGGGATACAAATTAACAAGAGTTTGTAAATTTATAGAGTACGCAGTTAACAAAATAAGAAACGACAAGTGGTCTCCTGATGCAGTAGTCGGATATGTACTTGTACAGGGATTATTTACAAAAGAGGAGGTAGTCTCTGCTAAAACCATTTATAACTATATTGACCTGAAAATCATAGATTTGGACAATTTTGACTTACTAAGGAAGATTTCCTTTAAGAAACGTAAGAAAAACCCTCGACAAAACAAGATGATCTTTGGTAAGTCCATTGATCTTAGACCTGAGATAATTAACTCTAGGGAAGAGTTTGGTCATTGGGAAATTGACACTATGATCGGAATCAAAGACAAGAATGAACCAGTTTTACTTACATTAACGGAAAGAAAAACACGGTTTGAACTTATCATTAAAATAGCAGGAAAAACAGATTTTCATGTTCGCGAAGCTCTAGAACCGCTAATGGTTAGCGCTCATGCCCAATCAATATTTAAAAGCATAACATCAGACAATGGTCTGGAGTTTGCTTCTCTGGCAGACGCTGTAAGGTCTGTAGCAGAAGTTTATTTTACACACCCTTACTCTTCATGGGAAAGAGGTACTAATGAAAATCATAATGGTATAATACGTAGATTCATTCCAAAAGGAATTCCAATATCAACCATAACTGATGAAGTTATTAGAGGTGAACAACATTTGGATGAATAATTATCCAAGGAAGTTACTAGGATATAAAACACTGTTTGATTTATTTAATGAAAATATGATAAAACAGGGAATATCAATTTAATTTAACTAAGTGGACAACTTGCTATTGCAATTTAAGATATTACTTTTAATTAAAAATAATAACGAAATTTTTAACTTAAGTATTAATATCGCAATTTACCTTCTCACTCAAGGATAACAAATTTACAAGGCTAACCGATATATTATAACC
>JAAYNU010000103.1 GCA_012520695.1 Erysipelothrix sp. | reverse complement strand
GGATTAGTGAACAAGTAATCAAGGATACGTCGTATATGAGTCTTTCGGCTTTAAAGTTTCTGAAGTACTGTGTTCGCAGTCGTTGTAACGTGATCGTTTCAGGGCTTCCTGGTTCTGGTAAAACAGAGTTGGTGAAATTTCTGACATCATTCATCAGTGATGATGAGCGTGTTATTTCGATTGAGGATTCTTATGAATTGAGATATCAAGATCTTCATCCTAATCGCGATTGTGTCAGTCTTAAGGTGAATGAGCGCTTTGATTATGATGATGCTTTGAAGGCAAGTCTTCGCCAACGGCCTAACTGGATCTTGGTGAGTGAGGTTCGGGGGAAAGAAGTAAGAAATCTCTTAAACTCTGTTTCAACGGGGACATATTTACTCTCGACCATTCATGCGAAAGGGGCAAGGGAAATTCCTTTGCGTATGTTGTATATGATGGAATCGGTTGATTTATCATCTGAAGTTGTGTTGGAACGTTTGTATGATGCGATTGATATTGGTGTACACATTGATTTGAGAATTGATGAATCGGGGATTCACCGTTATGTTCGAGAGATTGTGCATTTTGATGAAGGGGAGGCCTCGCTTATTTATCACTATAAAACGCAGCGCTTGGTGAGAAGTGTGCCGAGTGGTGTTAAGGAGCGCGCATCGCTATTTGGGGTTGTGTTCAAATGATGATGGTGGGCTTGAGTCTTTTCATATTCATATTTTTGTATAAGGACATAAGGTTGTTTGTGTCTAAACGTATGTGGGAGCGGATGTTTATTCACCGTGATACGAAGTATTCCAATCGAAGTTTGTTGGTGCAATATCTTGGTCTGACGCTTAGTATTGTCTTGGTATCCTACTTCTTTACCTTACCGTTTCATTTATCCTTATTGCTTGGGATCTTTGCGTTGATTGGTTTCACGCTTTTAATATCGTGGATGTTTGTCTTCAATCAAAACCTTCATGACTTCAATCAGTACATATTAATTACGTCTCATTTATCGGCTCACTTTAGAATGAATAAAAAGATTTTGTCGTCGCTTGAGGAAGTACTTCGTGTTGTGGATAAATCACATCACGAACTCATTGAGTCTTTGATTCACGATGCCTATTTAGGAAAAGATATGGTGTATTCCTTTGATGCCTTGAGTTCGCATTACTTATTGAAGTCGATGGTGAGTATGATGCAGCATGCTGAGATGTATGGTGATGAAGAAATTGATCGGGGTTTGAGTTTACTTGAGCGGGATGTGGATGACTTGATGGAGGATGTATATCAGTTTGTGGGTGAAATGTTCTCATTTCGAAGAAAGCTGATTTTATTAGTTGTGTTTGGTATTGGTATCGCTCTGGTGAGCCGTAACATGCTCCGTATGGTCGTTGATCTTAATTTGAGTACCTATTATCAAAACACGGCTTACGTGTTCCTGATGAGCATGATACTGGTTGTGGTGGGTGCACACAGGGTATTTACGCGCGGTTTAATGATGGAAGAAGAAAGTTTATGATTAATATAATATTAGCGGTTCTTTTTGTGATTGTGAATGAATTCTATGGTTTGAACCTCGTGATGGTATTTGAGGAGGAGCGTTTAAAGAAACTTGCAGAAAATGAATTACCTAAAATCAGAGTTTATCGAAAGCGATTAGTTCAGTGTTTGGGATTTGTGTTCTTCATTGGTAATTCAAAAGTTAAAATCTTCATTTCAGTCATTGGATATTTCCTCTATAAACGTGATTATTTTAGGATGATCAAGAAAGAGCGCGAACTTAAGGAAGCGATTCATTATGCCTTTCCAATTTGGATTCGCACGATCCAGTGCTTGCTTCAAAATAATACTGTCGTGAGTGCTGTATCGCTATCGCTTAAGTTTGTGCCGGAAGTTCTAAGGAATGATTTGGAGTACTTGTTGGTGCGACTTGAAGCAGCTCCTGAGTCCTTGTCTTCCTATGAAGAGTTTATGAGTGAGCATAAGAACATTGAGATTCAGAAGATGATGAAGCACTTGTATCGTTATTCTCGAAGTGGGTCTAAGGACAGTGCGGATGCGATGTTTCGAATGGTTGATCATGCTTCGATTTGGATGGGTGATGTCCGAACTGAGAAGCAGTCTGCGATTATCTCTAGTTTCTCGTGGTTGGGTATCATTCCTGTTGCGAGTGTGAGTATATTCTTTGTTTTGATTATGTTCTTTGTGATGGTTCAAATGTTTGAAGGGGGGTGGGTTTGATGAAAGCATTTTTTGAGGAATACGGTTTAGTTCTCGTTGTAACAGTAATTGCGACAGGAATGATTTTCTTTTCAAATGAATTTAAAGATATTATGAAGGATACACTAACAGCGCAATGGGATACCATGACGGGGCAAATTGAATGAAGGGCGCCGTTGAGTACTTTATAGTTATGGTGCTTGTGATGTTCTCAGTGCTATTACTTTTTAGTTTCATTGGGGTGACGCGCATGATTCACGATGCTCATGCTTATCGTGATGAGGTGGTTGCTCTGATTGATAATCATGAGGGTGATAGTGTTGAGGTAAAACGAATAATGGCGCAGTCGAAGCAATGTGACTCCTGTGTCTATGTTTCGTCGTATCACAACAATCGTTTAATGGTTAAAGTTGATTTTGAAGTTCGTTTGAATATATTGAATTTTTCTCGTCGATTTCAAATCAAGGGAATGAGTAGTGTAGGTGGGGATGGGCTCTAGGGCGCATCTCCTTTTTGATGGTTCTGGGTGGAAATTTTGGTCTTAATAGTGTATTCTAAAGGCACTAGAGGTGAGATCATGCTTTTAACAATTGATGTTGGTAATTCGAATACGGTTCTAATAATATATGATGAGGATACGGTCGTTTTTGAGAAACGATTAATTACCTTAAAGAAAGATTTTGGGTCTTATTACAAAGATAATTTAACTGGCCTAAAACATGCAATCGATGCGATTATTATATCCTGTGTAGTGCCTGTTGTACTCGATGTGATTACTGAGGCCTGTCTTGATGCGTTCTCTATTGAACCCAGCATTTTAAGTGGTGAGTCCATTCAGGGTCTTGAGATATTCCTAGATAATCCCTTGGAAATAGGGGCTGATTTTATTGCGACTTCAATCGGTGCTTCTACGAAATACGATGCGCCACTGATTGTTGCGGATATTGGTAGTGCGACTAAACTAACGCTGACTGAAACGGGGCGTCGTTTTATGGGTGGGGTAATTTTACCGGGCCTTGGAACGTCGGTTCGAAGTCTTACTGAATTCATCCCTCATTTACCGGAGGTTGGTTTACAGGTTCCCGAAAAAGTTGTGGGTGATAGCACAATTGGTGCAATCCAGGCGGGTATTATGTACGGCCTGATTGCGCAAATTGAGGGTATCGCTGAGCGCATGGAGCGTGAGAGAGGAATCAAGTGTGTTAAAATATTAACAGGCGGGTATGCTCGTTTAATTAAGGATTATCTTCCGGACTTTATTTACGATGATACCTTATTAAATGATGGCCTTCATACCATTTATAAAGAGAGGTTGTTGAAGAAATGAAAACACGTGAACTAACATTAAATGCGATGTTTATAGCGGTAACTGTTGTGATGGCAATCGTGCCTCAATTTGGGATTATTCAAATTGGACTCATTTCAATCACAGTCTTACATATTCCAGTCATTATTGCGGGATTGGTATTGGGTTATAAATCAGCGATTATTAATGCATTAGCGTTTGGTGTTGCGACATTGTTTATAGCACTAACGCGCGGAACTTTATTATTAGATCCATTGTTTATTAATCCACTAGTTTCTGTATTACCGAGATTACTGTTTGGTGTTTCAATTGGTTTGATTTCTGGATTCATGAATAAAGTAAGTAAGAATCAAGTTTTAAATGATGTGACTACCGCAATTCTTTCCACTGCGATTCATTCTGTTTTAGTCTTAGGTGCATTATTTATTGCGACACTTGGAAATGCAACGATTCAAGCAGCCATTGCGGAAATCATGAAGAACCCATCACTGGGTGTTTCGGGTATCTTTGCATTCTTCTTGGGAATCCTTGTTTCGAATACTTTGTTTGAAATTATTGTGGCTGTATTAATAGCTTTACCTGTTACAAATGTCTTGAGACGATTGAATCGAGGCAATGCGTAATGTTCGCAGTAGTATTTCTATTGCTGTGCTTAGCGTATGCCTTATTTGAGTATCAATGGTTTAAGGTCGTAAGACTCAATGCCCATGATTTTAGTAAACAAGCGCATTCTGTCAATGGAATGCGCGTTGTTTTTTTAACAGACTTTCAGTACGATCATAAATTAGTCGGATTCAGACATCACGCCATGAAATGCTTAATTAAAAAGGTAAATCATTTAAAACCGGACTTAGTTATTTTGGGTGGGGACATCATTCATAAAAAGAACAAATATAATCATCTAGTATTTCAGTATCTTGCCCAGTTTGATGCACCGATGATTTCAGTATTAGGAAATCATGACGCTTGTGATTTGAAACTGGTCTTGAGTGAGTTCGATAAATTAGGTGTTACAGTTTTAAGAAATGAAGCCGTATTATTCAATGGCATTCAGATTGTTGGATATGATAATACTTGTGTAGAACGCAGCAATAATTTTGAATTTAATGATGAATTGTATACCATTGTTGTATCGCACTCACCGGACTTTATCGTTGATCATAAGATACAAGCTGACATCATGTTATCGGGTCATCTTCATGGTGGTCAAATTAATTTCTTTGGTTTGTATTCTCCGATTACCAATTCGCGTTATAAACAAAAATTCCTCCACGGCTTAAAGTCCGTAGAGCAAAGTAAAATCTATATCAGTTCAGGTTTGGGTGGGTATGTTGGATTTCTTCCCATTCGTTTCTTTGTTCGTCCTGAAATTGTGTGTATTGATTTCTAAGTGCTCCGGCACTTTTTTTATTTCATCAACAGTTCAATTAATTTGAATGTTAAGGGAGCAGTGATGACGGTCAAGATCCCGGTAAAGATTAGGGCAAGACTTGCCATGGTTCCTTGGATGTCATTGGTTTCGATTGCTTTGGATGTTCCTACCGCATGGGCTGATGTACCAAGAGCGAGACCAATTGAAATATCATTATCGAGTTTAAACACTTTCACAAGAATCGGTGATAGGGCTGATCCTAAGATCCCCGTAACAATCACAACACAAATCGTAATAATCGGGATGCCACCAATGTTTGCGGATACGTCCTGGGCAATTGCTGTTGTAACGGATTTTGGTACGAGGCTTGCGATGATGTTTGAATCAAGGTTGAGTAGAAGCGATAAAGCACCAATACTTATTGCGTGGGCAATAACGCCAGTGATGATCGAGATGATGATCACTTTTTTATGTTTCAAAAGCTGTTCTTTATTTTTGTATAAAGGGATGGCAAGTGAAACAGTTGCGGGAGCAATGAGTAGGGTCACAAAGTCTCCTCCGACTTTAAAGGATTCATAAGGAATCTTAAAGAAGAGTAAGATGAAGATAATTGTGATGCTTGAAATTAAGAGTGGATTAAGTAGGGGTGATCTTAGTTTTTCTTGGAGTTTCACACAGAGTGAATAAACGGCGAGTGTTAGGCAAATACTGAAGAGTGGACTATTCATGGTCTTGGCTCCAGTTCGCTGCATAGGCAGTCGCTAAGTAGGTAATCACTGTGGATATGACCATCACGATCACTAAGTTAACCCAGTGGAGTTGTAAGAGTTCAAAGTGTACCATGATTCCTACAGTTATGGGTACAAAGAGAAAGGCCATATTATTCTTAAGCCATGTTCCTACGGCTTCAACTTGCTTCAATTTAATAATCTTGAACTGAAGGCATGCGAATAATAATATCAATCCAATAATGCTCCCGGGAACAGGGATATTGAGAAATGCTTGGATTGAATCTCCTAGAAAAGTAAATCCGAATATGATGAGTATTTGTGTCAGTATGTTCATGTGCTCCACCTCTTGGATTATTCTATCACGGATAAATACAAATGTCCCTATGAACTGAAAGTACACACCATAAAAAAAGGATTAATTTCTGTACAATACAGAAATTAATCCATTAAATTAAATATTTAAATTACTGATTTACTTTCTCGATAATCAACGATCGTTGCTGCTGTTGCTGCTCCGGTTACGTTTGTTGCTGTTCTGACCATATCAACAAGACTTGAGATAGGTGCAAGAACCATGATTACTTCGATTGGTAGTCCTGCTGCCGCAAGTACTGCTGTCGCTGCGATTGTTGCAGTTCCTGGCACTCCAGCAGTTCCAAATGAAACTACGATTGAATAGAATACAAGTAAGATGTAGTCTACTGTTGAAAAAGGAATGTTCAGTGCGTTAATACTGAAGATTGCGAGTAGTACAGGCCACATACCAGTACATGCAGGCATTCCTACGTTTGCTCCTAATGCGGAAACAAATGAGGCAACGTTGTCGCTGACATCAAGTTCTTCGGTAAGTTGTTTTACAGTTACTGGAATTGTTCCAATACTTGATTGTGATGTAAAGGCAACAACTTGTGCTGGCCAGATTGCTTTGAAGAACTTAATTGGGCTCATCTTCGCAAAGATTGAAATCAGTGTTCCATGTACTACGTACATTTGGAATAGTGAAATAACATAGGCTACAACTACAACGAGTACCAGTGCGCTCATATCTTTAGCTGCATCGCGAGTAATTGCGGATGCAATGTAGGATACAACTGCGTATGGTGTTAAGTTGATGATTGGCTTGATGAATTCAAATACGAGTTTGTTTAAGTAATGAACACCCTTGATGATTGGTTCTGCAATTTCTTTACGGTGTGTGTTTAACTTCACTAAAGCGATTGACATCAATACCGTGAAGATAATGAATGGAATTACTTCATTATTTGCGGCGTGTTGTACGATGTTGCTTGGGAAGAAGTTAATAATGGTATCAACGATGGATGGCACTTCACGTGGTACGTAGTCTGCCGGGAGTACTAAGTTGAATCCCTTACCAATTTTCAAGAAATTAGCGACAATAATAGTGATCATGGAAGCGAATGCTGTGTTAATCAATAACCAGAAGACTGATTTTGATCCTAATGATTTTAATTTCTTAGTATCATTGATGGAAGTGATACTGGACATAATACTGAAGAATAAGAGCGGAATAACGATTGCTGAGATGAGTCGTGTAAAGATTCTCCCAAATGCTCCTACATAATCAGTGTTTCCCCTAAAGATAAGTCCAACGATTAATCCTAATACAAGTGCGAGTAAGGTACGCGTACCAAATCCAACGCCTTTTTTCCCCATATAAAATAATGCGATATAAAATACGATGGTAAGTCCAAGTGCTAAGAACGGTTTAAAATCGACCGTATTGAGTGCTAATGTAAATATTGGTTCTATCATAATCTCTCCTTAATATATTCACATACTTTAAAGGTATGCAAATAGTCAGTAAGACTAGTCTATTATTTAAAAAGAGTGATGTCAAAGAATATGACTTAGTCCTCTAGCCAGTTTAGTGTATGGTGAATTGCCTTGTGCCAACGGGCGAGAAGATGTTCTTTTTCTTCGGTGTCCATTTGTGGCTGCCACGCACTTTCATTTCTTTGTGAGTTCTTTAACTGCTCCTTACTCTCAAAGAATCCGGTCGCAAGTCCCGCTAGATAAGCAGCACCCAGTGCAGTGGTTTCATTAATGAGGGGTCTCTTTACTTCAAGGTTGAGTATGTCTGATTGAAACTGCATGAGGAAATCATTGTTACTTGCACCACCATCCACTAAAAGAGATGAGAGTGATTCACCTGAATCTTTTTCCATTGCTTTAATCACATCAAAGGTTTGGTAAGCTATGGCCTCAAGGCCGGCTCGAACGATGTGATCTTGGTTTGTGCCTCGAGTGAGTCCTAAGATGCTGCCACGAGCGCTCATGTCCCAGTAGGGAGCTCCGAGACCCGTAAATGCGGGTACAATATACACTCCAGCGTTATTAATGGCATTGTACGCTCTATTACTTGTTTCTTCTACACTTTCAATAATCTTGAGTTCATCTCTAAGCCACTGAAGAAGTGCACCAGCCACAAAGACGGAACCTTCCAGTGCGTATTCAACACTGTCGTTGATTCCAATTGCGATGGTTGTGATAAGACCGTTGTTTGATCTCACAGCTTTCGTTCCAGTATTCATTAAGAGGAAGCATCCAGTACCGTAAGTGTTTTTTGCTTCTCCGGGATAGAATGCTGTTTGTCCGAATAAAGCGGCTTGTTGGTCTCCTGCGATTCCCGCAATTGGGATGTCGACGCCTTGGATGTTTGTTGTGGTGTAACATTCGCTGCTACTTTTAACTGAAGGAAGTATTTGTTCTGGAATATTGAAGAGTTCAAGGAGTTCTTTATCCCACTCAAGCGTATGAATATTAAAAAGCATAGTTCGTGATGCATTGGTTACATCGGTAATATGGACTTTCTTATCGCTGAGATTATAAATGAGCCATGTATCAACCGTTCCAAAGATAAGGTCTCCGGCAAGGGCTTGTTCTCGTGCGCCTTCAACGTTATCAAGAATCCACTGTATTTTGGTTGCTGAGAAATAGGCATCGATGATTAAGCCAGTTTTCTCTTGAATCATTTCT
>JAAYNU010000102.1 GCA_012520695.1 Erysipelothrix sp. | reverse complement strand
TACATCAAAGATTTAGGTCATAAAATCTTCTTGGATTTAAAACTCCATGATATTCCCAATACAGTTGAAAGTGCAATGCGTGGCTTAGCGAAGCTTGGTGTTGATATGACAAACATTCACGCAGCAGGCGGCATTGAAATGATGGAAGCAGCGAAACGCGGATTAGGTGATGGACCACAACTGATTGCGGTAACACAACTCACAAGTACATCTGAAGAACAGATGCACCATGATCAATTAATTCCAGTATCACTGAATGAATCAGTTGTTCATTATGCACAATGTGCACAAAAAGCAGGACTTGAGGGAGTTGTATGTTCACCTTTAGAATCACGTATGATTAAAGATGCGACAGGTGATGACTTTATAACTGTTACACCGGGGGTTAGGCCTTCAACGAGTGATGCGGGCGATCAAAAGCGCGTTATGACACCGTCACAGGCATTCAAAAATGGATCAAGTTATATTGTAGTGGGTAGACCCATTACGCGAGCAGCTAATCCTAAATTAGCCTATGATGAAATTGCGGAGGACTTTAAATAATGATTGAAAAACAGGTAGCACAAGCATTACTCGATGTGAAAGCAGTCATGCTCTCACCCACTGAACCATACACTTGGGCAAGTGGTCTTAAGTCACCAATTTATTGTGATAACCGTCTTACAATGTCGTATCCTGATGTAAGAAACATGATCGCGAAAGCATTCGCACAGAAAATCAAGGAACTCTGTCCTGAAGTGGATTACATCGTCGGGACAGCAACAGCAGGAATCCCACAAGCTTGTTGGGTTGCCAATGAGTTAAACCTTCCAATGGCTTACGTTCGCCCAGAACCTAAAGCACATGGTCGTTCTCAACAAATTGAAGGATTTATTCCTGAAGGATCGAAAGTAATTTTGATTGAGGACTTAATCTCAACGGGCGGTTCTTCGATTAAAGCAGTTCAAGCATTGAATAATGCGAACATCGAAGTCATGGCTGTATTCGCAGTATTCACATATGAATTAGAGAAGGCACTCATCAACTTTAAACAAAGTGGAACTGCATTAGTCTGTCTTTCAAACTACTCAGCTCTAATCGAAGTTGCGAAGGAAACTAACGTAATCAATGTAGCAGAACTTGCACTTCTTGAGTCATGGCGTGAGAGTCCAGAAACATTTGGAATATAAAATAGAATCCCGGTGAGTAATCACTGGGATTCTTTAAAGAACCAAAACTCAACCGCACCATGGTGGTGCGGTTGAGTTTTGAATTAAGGACAAAGAACGGACGCAGTGTCCGTTCTTTGTTGTATATATAGTATGAAAAAACGCTCTTGAGATTTATTCAGGAGCGATTTCTGTTTGATTAATAAGGAACGCTGCGTACTCAGGATCATTCTGTGATTCCAAAAATACAAGGTTACTGTTTAAACTCTTAAGCACTGCGCTTCTTACAACTTCATTTTTTAAGAGAACACTTCCACCGAATGCAAGGGGAGTGTTTTCAGTTGGATTGAATGAATTAGCAAGTAGAGCAAGCTCCATTCCCGCATTTTCATAAATATCCCTGATGGAATCAATGGCATGCATTGCCCCACTAAGTTGAGCAAGAAGTTCACGATAAATATCTTTCTTGTCCGCGATGATTTGAATGAGTTCATGGGGATTGCTAATTTTAAAGTACTCCATCACTGCAGGTGTTAAATTGGTTTTTGGTAATCGATCGTCGGATTCCTTAATGAATCGTTCTAGTATCTTCTTACCAATCCAAAATGCACTGCCTTCATCCCCGAGAAGATACCCATATCCACCACATCGCGTTAAGATACCGTTCTCTTGTCGAAGTGCGATTGAACCTGTGCCAGAAATTAGGAAGATGCCGTTCTTATTACTAAGAGCGGATACTAATGCTAATTGGGCATCATTCATCAGTTTCGCTTGTGGGAATACTTTATATACTGCATACTCAATAACAGTTCTTATTTCCTGGTTTGCACCATAGCCACCCAGTCCCATAACAATTTTGAAATTACTGGGAGTGTAGTTTTTTGATTTAAAGTGTTCATTGGCTTGTGTGAGAATTTTGATCATCTCATCTTTATTAACCTTCATAAAGTGAATAGAGGGTAATGAGATTGATTCCACTAGTTTTCCTTCTTCATTATATAGTTTGAAGTTAGTGCTTGTTCCACCGCCGTCGACTCCAAGATAGTGAATCATAGAGTGAACTCGAAGTTTTGCCATGGCTTAAGTCGGTCAAGTAGGAAGTGTTCTTGCTCGATAATGCGTCCTACCACATTAGACTTACCAGTATTCTCCATATCTTGTTTTGCGATGTTTAATTCGCCAGCGTAGTGTCCGAAATCATCGCTTTCAATGACGATATCGCCTCGTTTAATGATCTTTGGAGCGTTGAATACTGGGAATCCTTGTCCTTTATATTTTACGCGTGACATTGTCGATCTTATGAGATATGCGTTTTCATCGCCACGATTGAAGTGTGGCTCCTCAACAACAATTTTCTTCATCAACTCAGGAATCTCTTCATGCAACTCAACCTGGAAATTTAGTTTCTGTAAATTAACTTTCTTAATTGCCTGGAATTCTTCTTCACTCGGTAAGAAGTTTGAGATAATAATATCATCAATTTGATTCATGGCAACATAGTCCTTTATCTGAATGTCAATTGGAAGGTTTCGATGTGTTTCAAGGGTCACTAGACCGTAATCTACAGGCCATGGACCATAAGCATCAGGATTCTTACTTGCGACGAATGCCGCTGTTCTTAAACCATATTTCTTGAAACGCTCTGTGCATCGTTGGTAATGGTCTTCTGTGAGTCCTGAATAAGGATGTGGGTAGAAGTTATGGCATGCAATTAAGTTATATCGGTTGGGTTGATAGTCCATAATGGTATCAATATAATTCGTATCGATTGACATGTTGATTTCTATTTTTAGATTGAATTTATTGAATGTCATCATTGATTCTTGGTGCCCACCAAATCCAGCATCAAGACGGATTCCGTCGGCTTCAATTTCATGGAAGAACGTTAGATCATCGTATGATATTTCAAGTGTACTGAATACACGCGGACTTACATCAACAATGATCTCAAATCCGTGTGATTTAGCAAACTGATTGATCTCAAGAAACTCCTGCTTAATAACCTCTTTTGGTTTGTCTACTGACAATAAGCAAGAAAAGATTCGGCTGAAGCCTGCTTCCTCTGCTCGTATTATATATTCTTTCATTTCCTGAACGGATGTTTTATCTGGGTAGATTGATATTCCTAATTTTCTCATTGTATTGCCTCCTGATTATAGTATTAATATACGTTAGTATACTGGTGTTGTCAATTTTGTTTCTCTATTTCTTTAGTTATTTGGAATAAAGTTACAAAGAGTCAAATTAACCTTTGGTATATAGTT
>JAAYNU010000101.1 GCA_012520695.1 Erysipelothrix sp. | reverse complement strand
TCGATAAGCCAACACTCGTTTAAATTATACACATATTGACTTTTGCCAGACTAACTTCCGTTTGTTAATGAAAGCGGAAGTTAGTTTGGCAATTAACTACTATATTAAATATATAAATTTAACGAATAACGCTGTCAACGGTAATTGATAATGTCCCAGAATTCGTTAAATATGAGCCCTACTTTGTGGGGCTTGTTTTAGTAAGTAATTCTCGTATGATCCTTGACGCCAAGGATGCGTAAGAGGTGGTATGTATTGTTTCTTTTTCTTCACTTCTACGATCTCGTCAAACTCTGGTGACTTATCATGGCGTATGGGAATAAGTTCGAGTAAGAAGAGTTCATCTTTTGTGCATAGGTATAAAGTATCGTCGAGCGCCTTGATGACATCGCACTTGGTGTGTCTCATAAGGTGCACATGCTTGCCGTATGCGTCAGTCGGAATATACAGCTCGTTTTTATATTTGATGGAGTGTCCTTTGTCGATGATTCTTGTTTCGATTACTGCGAGAGTTTCGTTAATAGTAGACTCATTAATTTGCTCAGTGAACACATTTTTGTTAGTATCTATAAGTAGAGCGAATCGTTTATTGAATTGTTTGATATACCGTTTAAGAAACATATTCGCCTCTTCAATTGTCTTGACATTTGCGAGTCTCAACTCTGGTATGAGTCGGGACTGCAGTGTTTGGAAGAGTCTTTCGATTCTGCCGTTTGCTTCTGGCACACTGGTAGTATCAAGGGCGATGCCTAGTCGGTCACACGCATAGGCGAAATTCACACGGGAATTCTCTACTGAAGAGGGTTCCTTTTTATTATTGGTAAAAATCATGCGGTTGTCTGTTTGTATCTTAGCGGGTGCGCCATAAGTGCTCAGGACAGAGGATAGAACCTTGTAGTAGCCATGGAGTGTCTCTTGAGTATCGAAGTAAGCTCCGACTATAGTCCCTGTTGAGTCATCAATAGCGGCATGGAGATGCGCCTTGGGAACATCATCACCAAACCAGTGATGTTCAGAGGCATCCATTTGAAGTAATTCTCCAAAGTATGCACACCGCGGATGGCGTGGATGGATTTCTGAATAATCAAGTTGACGAATCGAATTCTCGATTTTGATGGCATCTTTTTTGTTTGAACCTTTAAGCTGTTGCTTTAGTTTTTTGCGTAATTCTCGCTTCGTAAATCGTCGCGCTTTTGGCGAGAGAACATCAATTTCCTTGAGCCAATTGATGAGCGTACGTTGTGAAATATTGTAATCGTGATTCATTTCAATAAGTTCTGAAAAGTGCTGTATATTACAGTCAAAGTAAATGTCAGTGTAAAGTGATTGAATCATCTCTTTAAATTCACCGGAGTAAGTCGTAGATGGTTTACGATTTCGGTTGCCGTGAATAAATGCTGTTTTACCTTGTTCCTTGTATTTAATAATTAGGCGGTTAACGGTCCTAAGTGAGCACTTCAATTGAAGGCTAGCTCTAAGTTTATTTCCATTTGAATCCACAAGTCTTTTAATTACGTTATATTTATATTCTTCATTCATTCTTAAATCAACCTTTCTCATAGATGATCCTCCGTTCAAGAGGTATCATATCATTTTGGGACAAAATCATTTTCCGTACATTGAGACAATATCATTTACCGTCGACACAAAACTCAAACACAACCTACCGCGTTTACGATTTTAATCGTAAAGATGCTGATGGGAACCTCCGCGACCTTCATATTGAAAAAGCGCTTGATGTATCAACATTAACACCATTAAACTCAGACTTTAAAGCACAGGGTGAGCTTGTGGATCATGGTGATTTCACCACTCAAGAACTGGTATCATGTGATAAATTCACAACGACTAAAGTTGTTATGAATGGAAAACGCGAATATGGCATCGATGATTCAAGCTTTGAGGCACTGATTATCCTTGA
>JAAYNU010000007.1 GCA_012520695.1 Erysipelothrix sp. | reverse complement strand
TGGGATATCGTGGTGAGAAGAGTATGCTTCGATTATTCGATCTTGAATCAATTGATGATACAATCATCGAATCAGGTATTACTTTCAACCAAGAATCCTTAGATAAGAACCTTACATTGTTCTTGTACCCAGATGATTCAACTGAAACTGGCTTGCGCTTGCGTTTTGCTCAACAGTACTTCATGGTTCAAAGTGGATTGGATTGGATCTTGAGTAATCATGATTTGAAGACTTTGGATAAAGATATTGTCATTCAAATTAACGATACGCATCCATCACTTACAATTCTTTTATTAATCAAACACTTATTAAATAACGGTGTTGCATTTGAAGAAGCGATTCGTATTGTTGAAAATACATTTGCTTATACAAACCACACTATCTTAGCTGAAGCACTTGAAAAATGGCCATTGTCTTACTTTGATGCAATTGATCCAAGTTTAGTCCCAATCTTACATAAACTTCAAGCAGTGATTACAGAACGATCAAGTGATGAAAAAGTAACACTTATTGATAAAGACAACCGTGTTCACATGGCATCTCTATCAATTCACTTCTCATATTCAACAAACGGTGTTGCAGCGCTTCACACTGATATTCTTAAGAATTCAGAGTTGAAAGCATTCAACGACCTCTATCCAACGAAGTTCAATAATAAGACGAACGGGATTACGTTTAGACGCTGGTTAGCGTTCTCAAACAGACCGCTCACAAAGACACTCACTGACTTAATTGGTGATGAGTTCCTTAATGAGGCAACTGAACTTGAAAACTTATTGAAGTATAAAGATGATCAAAATGTCTTAACACTTCTCAATGACATCAAGTTTGACAACAAAGTTCGTTTAAAAGAATTCTTGAAGAAAACTCAAAATATTGAGATCGATGAAAATTCAATCTTCGATATTCAAATTAAGCGTCTTCACGAATACAAGCGCCAACAAATGAATCTTCTTTATATTATTCATCAATATCTAGAAATCAAATCAGGTGTAATTCCAGTGCGTCCATTGACTGTATTCTTTGGTTCAAAGGCAGCTCCTGCTTATACAATTGCGAAAGATATCATTCACGCATTGTTGACAGTATCTGAAATCATTCGTAATGATGAGGATGTTAATAAACACCTTAATGTTGTATTCATTGAGAACTATAACGTTACAAATGCTGAGTATCTAATTCCTGCATGTGATATTTCAGAACAAATCTCGCTCGCAAGTAAAGAGGCAAGTGGTACAGGAAACATGAAGTTCATGCTGAATGGTGCTCTAACTCTTGGTACACTAGATGGTGCGAACGTTGAAATTGCGGAACTTGTCGGTGATGATAATATCTTCATCTTCGGTGAACACTCAGACGTAATCATTAAACATTATGCGAAAGCAGACTATGTTTCAAGAGACTACTATGAAAATTCAGAAATCATCAAACGTTCTGTAGACTTCATCAATGGTGATGCAATGTTAGAATATGGATCAAAAGAACATCTAGACCGATTACACCATGAACTGATTTCAAAAGACTGGTTCATGACGCTGATTGATTTAGAAGATTACATTAAAGTTAAGAATGAAATGATTGATGCATATGAAGACCGTCTACACTGGTCGCAAATGGCACTGGTCAATATTGTGAAAGCAGGTTATTTCTCAAGTGACCGCACGATTGCGGATTACGACAGAGAAATTTGGAGGACTAAATAATGACTGATATTCGACGAACGGGTGTCTTAATGCCTGTTTCGAGTCTCCCTGGAACGTTAGGGATTGGAGACTTCGGAAAGGATGCTTACCTATGGATTGATTCACTGCGCGATTCAAATGCCTCGTTGTGGCAAATCCTTCCGCTGAATCCTGTAGGGTACGGTAACTCACCGTACCAAACATACTCTGCATTCGCAGGGGATGAGATTTACATCAGCATTGAGGACTTATACGTATCATTGAATATTGATTACACCTATGATTTAGTGGTTTCAAAAGCAGTTAATTATGCAGCTGTCAGGGAACATAAAAGTTCAGCTCTAAGACATGCATTTCAATACTTTAAGAAAGATGATTCCTATGAATCATTCTTGAAACAAGCGACGTGGTTAGAGGACTATGTTCTCTTCCTAACGCGCAAGAAACTTAACGACATGAAATCATGGACTGAGTGGGATGTACTTGATGTACCTGAAGAAGCACTTGAATATGAGCGATTTGTTCAGTATGTATTCTTTGTCCAATGGATGGAGCTTAAAACATATGCGAATGAAAACAATGTCTTAGTTGTAGGGGATATCCCAATTTACTTAGGGCATGATTCCGCTGAAGTATTTAATAACCGTGATCAGTTCTATCTTGAGAAAGACGGGACACCATCACTTGTTGCGGGAGTTCCACCTGATTACTTTTCAACCGAAGGTCAACTATGGGGAAATCCACTGTATCGTTGGGATGAAATGAAGAAAGACAATTACGCATTCTGGGTCGATCGCTTATCGTGGAACCAGTTAATGTTTGATGTCATTCGAGTGGATCACTTCAGAGCCTTTGATACCTACTGGGCGATTGAAGGTGGTGCTACAAGCGCTAAAGACGGTGAATGGATTATTGGTCCACGCAACGACTTCTTCGACGCTATGTATGCTCAAATCGACGACCTCAAGCTTGTGGTTGAAGATCTTGGAGATCTAAGACCGGAAGTATTGGAATTACGCGATGACTATAACTTAATGGGAATGAAAATTGTTGAATTCGCATTGAATAAGCACGACCTTGATAAGGATCACTTATTGGATAAAAACCTTCTAGCTTATACAGGAACTCATGACAACCAGACCATTGCAGGTTGGTTAGAGGAACTGGGAGAAGAAGGACGCATTGACCTCAGTAAGAATCTTACAGACATGGGCTTCAAAGAAGAACATCTCTGGCAAAAGATTGCTCATTACACATTAAATTTACCGTGTAACTGGGTCATTCTACCACTTCAAGATATTATGGGAATTGATAACTCGGGTCGCATTAACACCCCAGCAACAATCGGTTCACCAAACTGGGAATGGAAGATTGAAAACACACAAGGTCTACCAGAAGCGATGGCACAGTA
>JAAYNU010000100.1 GCA_012520695.1 Erysipelothrix sp. | reverse complement strand
GTAGGTCTAATACAATTCTTCCAGTATAATCTTCAAGACGCTTTGTGAAGATCATCTTGTCTGTGAATATTTCACGGTTGATTCCGTGATTATATCGAGCATCAATGCGTTGAGCATCACTCATCATTAAGAACTTTCTGCGATCAACTTTTTCTAATTTGTAGAACTCATAGATGCGATATTCTTTATAGGACATATCGTATTTAAATGATGATACAACAATATCAAACATGATGGGTAGAAGCATTTTATTGTTTTTTCGTTTTGTATCAAAAGCAATCTGTAATAACAGTTTTAAGTCAAAACGACTTTTAAGTGTGTTTTTCATATTCTCTCTCTCAAATTAAAAATCAATAATGGAACGGTAACGCGGAACCAATCCGATTTTTTCGCCCGTAAGGCTTGGTTTCATTTGGAATACTCCCGTATTGTAGTTACCTTCAATCAATGCAGGTTTAACTTGTCCAATTGCGACATCCCATCCGACATATTGAATTTCAGGTACCACGCGCGCTGCACGGTCCATAGTTTCTAATAAGATATCAAAGTTCGGTACTTGGAAACCTACGATGGGTGTTCCAGTGATTGGATGATTTGTATAAGCTTTCGCCAACATATCAAAAGCAGGGTATTTAACAACACCATTTTCGTCAAGAATGGTATACATACCACCCGCTCCGAAGTTATCTAAGTGACCACCGTTTCCGATTTTTAAAATAGACTCTAATACATGAACATCTTTACCGTCAAAGAATGTAATGACGCGTAAGGTATTCACACTGTCTGGATATAATTTACTCATGTCTTCGTGTTGAACAAAGAATTCTTCAATTAAGAATTGACGTTGTTCTAGAAGTTTTGCATGGAATGCACTGAAGTCTTTAATGTCTTTAACATCAACGCGCTCAACTCCATCTCCCATCATAGCATCATTTCTTTTTGCCATAACGACTTGGTATTTTTCCATAAATGCTTGAAGCTCTTCAACTGTACTCTCGCGAACATCAATATAATCGCGTCCAATAAAGTCTTTAAATATTTCGTTGAAAACTGTTTTGTCAGCGAATTTATAGCGCTGATCTCTTTGATTGTATTTCATTATAATTTGGTGTGCTTTTCCAGTTGTCATAAATGTTTGTCGTTGTTTATGATTCAAAAGAAAAAACTCGTATTCAAAGTATTCCATATATCCTGCTTGATATCGTAGTGAACAAATCACCATGTCAATAAGAATATATAAACGGGATCGCTTATGTTCTTTACTAATTTCCCCAGCAAGACGCCACATATTTTTATAATCGAGTGCGAATAATCGTTTAAAGTAATACTTAATTTTAGTCATAGATACATCCCTTTCAAAATCCTTCCTATTATATCATGAAATATTTACCATTGGTACCTTAGCAAAAAACTAAGACCTGGATCTTAGTTTTAGCTTAAATATACGTTAATATTTTATTTAGAATTGGTTCACGCGATTCTATCATCGTATGTGAAAATAGAAATACTGGGACACCATAATTACGCTCTGTTTGTAACTGCAGTGACTTCGCTTTTCCTCTTGAAAGCTTATCTGCTTTTGAAAGTACGATTGCGTAATCCATGCCGTAGTGTTGCGCAAATTGCATCATCGATTCATCTTCTTCCGCAATACCGCGGCGAATATCCACAAGAATCAACATAAGACTTGGATGTCTCAGTTCAAAGTATGAATCCATAAGTGTACCATAATTGATTTGTTCTTGCTTCGAACGATTTGCGAAACCATAACCTGGAACGTCCACTAACATCATTTCATCAGTAATATGAAAGAAGTTAATTAAACGTGTTTTCCCTGGTCTTTGTCCGACATAGGCAAGTCGCTTACGATTGCACAAGGCATTGATAAGCGAACTTTTCCCTACGTTGGATTTCCCAACCATTACGATTTCTTTTTGTCCCGTTTCAGGGAATTGTTTGTATGCCGCTGCTGAGATGATGAGTTTCGCATCATTGGCGTGGAAACTCATTGAACTAATGCCTGTTTAATGACTTGATCAATGGTCTCAACTGGAATGAACGTTACTGATTCCTTCACGACATCTGGAATTTCATCCATATCCTTCTCATTGAGTTTAGGAATGAAGATCTTCGAGATTCCAACACGGTGAGCAGCAAGAGATTTCTCTTTCAATCCACCAATTGGAAGTACATTACCACGAAGTGTCATTTCACCTGTCATAGCGACATCAGCGAATACCTTACGGTTTGTGATTGCTGATATGAGAGCAGTTGTGAATGTTACACCTGCTGAAGGACCGTCTTTTGGAACAGCACCTTCTGGTACGTGAACTTGGACATCATGTTTTTCAAAGAAATCAGAAGCAATTCCCAATTCCTTCGCATGACTCTTAACATAACCAAAGGCAATTTCTGAAGATTCCTTCATAACATCACCCAATTGACCAGTTACGATTAAGCGACCCTTACCATCAAAAGTAGTAACTTCGATAGGAAGTACATCCCCTCCGAATTGTGTAAAGGCAAGCCCGGTAACAACACCCACTTGGTTTTTCTTTTCTTTTTGACCGTATTCGAAGATTGTATGTCCTAACCATTCTTCAGTTAGTTTATTCGTAATCGTAACGGATTTCTTATCGTCTTTAAGAATCGCAAGAACAGTTTTACGTGCAAGTGAAGCAATAACACGCTCCAACTGACGTACACCCGCTTCACGAGTATAGTGGCGAATGATAAATTGCAGTTGTTTGTCTGCGAGTTTGAATTGTGACTTTTTCAATCCATTGGCTTCCATTTGTTTTGGAATCAAGTGAGCTTTCGCAATTTCAACTTTTTCTTCTTCAGTATAAGAACTGAGTTGAATGATTTCCAAACGGTCACGGAGTGCTTCTGGAATATCTCCAAGATAGTTTGCGGTTGCCACAAACATAACATTGGATAAATCATACGGTTCTTCAAGATAGTTATCTGAGAACATCGTGTTTTGTTCAGGGTCAAGAACCTCAAGCATTGCACTTGAAGGATCTCCCTTGTAGTCTGATGCCATCTTGTCGATTTCATCAATTAAGAATACAGGGTTAACAACTCCCGCTTTTTTCATTCCTTGAATGATACGCCCTGGAAGTGATCCAAGGTATGTACGTCTGTGACCACGAATTTCAGCTTCATCACGAACTCCACCAAACGAAGCCTTCACAAATTCTCTACCGAGAGAATCCGCAATACTCTTCGCAAGGGATGTTTTACCAACACCAGGAGGCCCAACTAATGCAAGAATCGGTGCATTTAGGTTCCCTGTCATATTCTTGACAGCGAGGTATTCCATAATACGATCCTTAACTTTATCAAGACCGAAGTGATCTTCATCAAGTTTTTCACGTACTTCATTTAAGTTTTTATTGTCTTCTGTTTCTTGCCACCACGGTGTTTTCAATAACCAATCAAGGTATGAACGCACGACACCGGATTCACCGGATGCTTGTGGTAACATTTCATAACGAGAAATCTCTTCGAGTGCTTTTTCTCGAACGTGTTTTGGATATGGATTTTCTTCAAGTAATCGTCTGAATTCATCCGTATCTTCACCAACATCCGTTGCATCTCCGAGTTCTTCTCGAATGGCTCTCATTTTTTCACGTAAGTAGTATTCTCTTTGGTTTTCTTCGACGCGATCTTTCACTTTTTCATTGATTGTTGTTTCAATCGATGACAGTGTTGCTTCACGTTGAATTTCTTCAGAGATTGACATAAGTCTCTCATTTACGTCCAGTTCTTCCAAGAACCCTTGTTTTCTCTCAAGATTGAGAGGGAAATATTGAACAATCTGATCCGCAAACTGCGCTGCACTCACACCCATTGTAAGGTGTTGAATCACTTCCGCTGGAAGTGGCATGTTTTGGATTGTAATACTTTCAAGTTCTTTTGTGATCTTTCGAACAAGAACTAATTCCTCGTCAGCATTACCTATCGTATCTTCGACTAGATTGATGCTTCCAAATAACATTTTTGCATCTTCGGATAAGGTAACAATTTCTCCTCGTTGAAGACCCGTGAACGTTACGCGTAGAAAACCTTGTTTACGTTTCACAGATTTAATATGGACTAATGAGCCAAACTCATATAGATCCTCTTCTTGAGGTTCATCAATAAGCACATCGCGCTGACTGACTAAAAATACATTCCCGTTAAAGAATTTCTCGGCCTCATCAATCGCGTTAATGCTCTTATGACGGCTGACTTCGATCATGATTTCCTGGCCAGGGAAAACTATGACTCCCCTTGTGGCTACAACAGGAACACTCATTGGTTTATTTTCGCTCATCATAATCCCTCCTTTAGGATAAAAAAGACGCTTTTCGCGTCTTTAAAAGTTAAGCTTGAGTTGATTGTACCAACTCGACTGCTTTACGCAGTAAGATATCGTATTGAATTGCATCTGGTGAAGCAATTTCTTTAACTTGGTCAACTTCCATACCGTACATTTCTGCGATACGAGCGTATTCCTCATCAATTTCACTGTCTTCAACTTTAAGTTCTTCAACTTCAGCAATTTTTTCTAGAACTAAACGTGAACGGACGCGTTTGCCTGCATCTTCACTCATTTGACCACGAACATCTTCTTCAGATTGTCCTAAGATTTGTGAGTAAAGTTCAAAGTTCATTCCTTGTTGAGCAAGACGTTGGTTGAATTCATTGAACATTTGGTTCAATTCTTCTTCAATCATTGCTTCTGGAATTTCAACTTTTGCGTTTTCAGCAACGGTACGAACAAGTTCATCGTTCACACGATCTTCTTCAACTTGCTTGCGCTGTGTTTCTAAATCTTTTTTAATTGATGCTTTTAATTCATCTAAAGTTGTTACATCTTCAACTTCTACGAGTTCAACGAAATCATCGTTTAGTTCTGGTAGTTCACGAACCTTAATTTCATGTAGTTTTACTTTGAAAATTACTGGTTGTGATTTTAATTCTTCAACGTGATATGTTTCAGGGAATGTAATATCTAAATCTTTTTCTTCGCCTGACTTCATACCAATTAATGCTTCTTCAAATCCTGGGATGAATGAGTTTGAACCGATTTCTAAAGTATAGTTCTCACCTTTTCCACCTTCGAATGCTACATCATCTTTGAAACCTTCAAAGTCGATAATAACAGTATGACCGTTTTCAACAACTGCATCTTCTAATACAGTAAGTTGAGCGTTTTGGTCTTGTAGTTTAACAAGTTCTGCTTCAACATCTTCGTCTGTGACAGTAACGTCTTCAGCCGCGATAGCGATGCCCTTGTATTCTCCAAGTTCAACTTCAGGTTTAACAGTTACGTTAAAAATAAGTGTCAATTCATCTTCTGTCATTGCTTTGATATCAAGTTGCGGTTGAGCAACTGGTTCAATTTTTTGTTCAATCATTCCTGCAACAAATGCTTCGTTAGCAACATTGTTCATTGCTTCAAGCAATAATTTTTGTGAACCGATTTGTTTTTGAGCTAAATGCTTAGGAGCATGGCCCTTACGGAATCCTTGGATTTCAATATCCTTTGATAAGATCTCTAAAGATTTATCTTGAGCCTTTTTCCAAGCCTCTTTGTTTACTTCAACTTCTAAAACTCCCGTTGAGTTTTCATTTAATGTCCATGTAGATTTCATTCTTTCCTCCTAGTACAATACTATTATAACACAAGATTTAGCACTGTCAATCATTGAGTGCCAAAACTTCATTTACACACCCAAGTAACGCTCTACCTCAGCAATTATGTCACCCGCAACAAACACTCCTTCACCAAGCGGAAACGCCGATAAAGCCATTTGTTCCAACTGAGACACACATAAGATCAGTAGACTGGGATTATGAGATTCCAAACGATGACGCAAGGCCAGTTCACACTGAACGAACGCTTCACTCGCAAAGGGATTCTTCAAATCCGCTGTATTAATTAAATGTTTCTTTGAATCCAGTTCAATTTGAATTTCTAAATTTAAATCCTGTTCCATAAGAAAAAATAACAATTGTTTTTTTATCCAATCAGGAATGATACGATCCATAAACCATCCACTTAAAGAATCCTGTATTGACCGTAAATTCATACGCTCAAGTGACATCAATGCTTTATGCTGGAGTGCTTCATTTCCCTTCAGTGCCAAGCCAATCTCTTCTACATCTTCAAAGAACTGCGAACCAGTGCGCTGATCAACAACGATGGCATCGCGGATCCCTTCAAACTGCGAAAAATAAGGTTCCGGAACATAGGGCATACGTAATTCCTGTGAAACAAGATCAAGAGCTTCTTTTTGCTTTCCACTCTCAATAAGATCATTCAATGTCGCAAGACACGTTTCATAATAGTTATTCATACATATCCTTTCATACCGTACTATTTTAACACACTTTAGGATAAAAAACTTGTCATGATACCACAAAAAAAGTTAGACCCTTAAGCCTAACTCCCCTTATCGGACTAAATCAATATAAATCCCGTTAACCAAGTTCTCAATATCCATCAAATCAACACACGGTGTGTCACCATAGGTTGTGTGGGCAAGAACCCCACTAGCCGTAGAAAACTCAATTAAATCATTCGGAGTATAATCATTTAACAGCGCATAAATAACACCAAGCGCAAAGCCATCACCAGTACCAATGCGATCATAAACCACGACATCATAAACTGAACTTTCATATTTACTGTTCAAATATGCGAAGCCTTGAATCGTATCCTCAGTACTTCGCTTTGTCCCAAAGATTCCTTTGAAATTAAAACGTTCCTTAAATGAGTTCATGAGTTCATCGCCCTCACCATCCATAAAGCGCAATGCATCCCTGGATGTTGCGAAAACATAATCACAATAGGAAAGAATCTCAAGATACCTCTCAAGTGAATCATCTGGATTGTCCCACAAACTTGGTCTGTAGTTACAATCAAAGAAGACTAACACTTCTCGCTTACGTGCCTCTATCATCAAATTCAAGGCAACACGATACGTATGGTCTTGAATAAGAGAAATACCACAGATATGAATACACGATACTGAATCCAAAAGAGCATCATAATGAATGTTTTGATAATCATGTTTCGCAAATGAAGACTCCGAACGATTCATGTACGTAACATAAGAGCTACGAGCACCAATCCCCTTTTCAAGGAAATACATCCCCATATGATTAGAATCAAACCTCACAAATGAAGTATCAAGACCCAGTTTACGCAAATGAGCATTCGCACTCTTACCAATACGATTATCAGGCAAGCAGGTAAACATGGACGTAGAAACGCCAAGTCGACTAAGACCACCTAAAATGTTGACACCAGTTCCGGTGTATAAGTATTCTAAACTATCCGTTTGATCCATCATTTTATAATCATTAGGCATCAAACGCATCATGACCTCACCAAACGCTAGTACTCTCATACCAGACGCTTCATGATTTCGTAGAGTGTTTTCACATCTTCAATACGCGTATCCTTTGAAACTGGATCAATCACTGAAGAGTACACATGAGGTATTACTTTAGGAACACCTGCATCAAGTGCAATTTGAAGAATTTCTTCAAAGTTCTCTAAGTCAAGACTTCCCGTTGGTTCTACCATGAAATCATGGCGAGCACATGCTTCACACACAGCGACAAACTCATCACGCGTACTAAGACCATTCATTGGATAGAATTTAACTGAGTTAGCGCCCATTTCCTTCAACATCACAATCGCTGTATCAATCGGTACTAAAGTTTGTTCAACCTGAGAACTGAACTCACCCGTTGCCATATTCACATAACCCACTTTTCCTGTTGGACTGAGAAGACTGTTCACATAGGTATCATTTTGACCTAATAAACCACGAGTATAACCCGTTGCTGTACAGACCTGATTAACGTGTTGGGGTTGAACTTCTTTAGCGATGTCCGCAACCATTTTCCACTGTTTTGGATCTCCTGCACCCAGTCCCACTGAAATTGCACCATCAATTTCCTTCATATAACGATTCATATCTTCAACCGCAACATCAACGGATGGATATGTTTTTGATAACAATCCCACAAGGACATGTCCCTGTGCTGCTTCAAAAATATCCTTCGCATTTTCCAATGAATTACCCAATACATTCAAACACACTCTATTGTTTAAAAAACGTTGTTCATGACTCATCTTAAAGTCCCTCCTTGATTGCGACTACAATTTCTTTCATTTCATCATCACTTAAATCTCGTACATCCAGTTCAATGATGCCTTCGTTGGCACGATAATCTCTGGTATAAATCTTCACATCTCCTGATTTCAAGTGATTCACAATCCTAACTGCTTCTTCACTTGAACTGAATGTTAATTCACATCTTAATATCGGTCTTCCCGCGCCATCTTGAACATTACGACTCTTGAGTATTCCTTGGAAACCAGAATGGAATATTTCAAGTCGTTTCTTTTGATCATCTAGAGATACATCTTCGTGCACAAAGTGATTATCAAGCGCTTGAACAAGCCCAAGAATTCCTTCTTTACCCACTTTCATAACGCGACCAATCCCTTTTGATTGATGGCGAAGCTTCGTAATGAAGTCATGCGTTCCAATCACAACACCTGAAGTAGGTCCTTCAAAGGTCTTCGTTCCTGAATAGATTACCGCATCCGCACCAAGGTGGTGGTAATACGCTACATCGCCCTCAGCTGCCGCATCAACGATGACAGGCAAACCGTGCTTATGACCCAGCTCAATAAACTCCTTTAGATCGGGCATACCTTTTTGAACGGCATGATGTGACTTCACAAAGAGAAGTGCTGCGGTATTCTCATCTATCTTGCTTTCAACATGATCTAAAGAACAAGCATTCGCATACCCTGCTTCGACGACAACCCCGCCTCCCATTTGAATGGGAATTGCAATCGTTGTACCGTAGTCCACATTGTGTCCTTTGGGCATGACGATATTGCGGCGTAAATTATTAGTGTTGTATGGATCAAGCACATGATCGTTCGATATTACACTCGCTACTGCTTGCGCAATCCCTGCTGAAGCACTCGCTACGATACTCGCCGACTCGACGCCGAATAGATTCGCAATATGCTTGCCTGATACTTCAATTAACTCTTCCATCAGGAAAAGGTTTTGTGCACCAAACACCATTTTTTCCGCAACTGATTCATCAACCTTCGACCCTCCTAAGATGGTCATTTTACCCGACGCATTAATAATTCTACTTAATTTCATAATACTCCCCCTTTAATAAAACTCCGACTGGAATGAACCCTTTATCTAAATGGACTTGTTTACCTACTGAATCTGTAAGGTCCAAATTTACTTCATCATATTTATAGAATGTGAGATCCGCAAACAAGCCTGTTCGTATTTTTCCAAGCATGGATAAATTCATAATACATGCTGGTGCTTCCGTCACACTTTTGATTATTTTCTCAGGTGAATAGCCAACATACAACAGCTTATTCATTGTGTGAACTAGGCTGTATACAGGCCCCTCTAGGCGGTTACGACTGTAGATGTCAGAACTGATGGTATCACTCAAGAAACCGTCTTTAAACGCCTTCTGAGCAACATCAAAGCTGAAACTTTCCTTGCCATGACCAACATCAAAGAATACGCCCCGATTGCGAGCAGAAAGTATCGATGGCAAAATCACATCACTCGAATACATACCATTCTCCTTACCATTAAAGATATGGGTAATGATGTCCCCTTTATCAAGTGTATTCGCAATCAAATCCAAATCAGGTGGCGTTGAGCCTACATGAACCATTAGGGGTAGGTTCAATCGATTCGCGAATGACTTCCCGATTAACAGGGGCTCAATCCCTTGACCCCCGACAACTGAAGCACTCATACGTGCTTTCAATCCAAGGATGAAGTCAGGATAGGTTTCGATTATTTTCTTAATCGAATCAAATTGAATATCCCTTAAATTCGCGAGTTCATTTTGTGTTTTGATGCCTTGATGGGCAATGTTTACTAAGGCATAAACGCGCGTGATATTCGATCGCGTATCATTATAAAATTGTGCCATATCATCCGCACCCGTTGTACCTGCATCCACAACACAAGTAACCCCTGTTTTATAGCCGATTTCTTCTGGACCATCTGAGTACAATTCAAAGTGTTTGAAGGCATGCGTATGCATATCAATCCACCCTGGTGATACGTAAACATTACTTGGTACTTCAATAACCCGGTCGGCTTCAACTTCAAGATTCAGTCCGATTCTTTCAATCAGGCCATCCACAACTAAAATATCAAAGACTTCATCTGTAATAAGTCTTGCATTTCTAATGAGTATTTTCATCCACTCCACCACTGTTTCTATTACAACATCATAACATTATAATGTTCTTGTGTAAACAAAAATAGAAGCCTCAAAGGACTTCTACACTTCGTACTCTATAATATACGGCGACATCTCTGAATCATAATAGCCATAAGAGATTTCTATAACCCTATCATTGCGATCAAAGGTCTTACGAACACGACACAAAACATGTGTTGCTCTGGTATCTAAAAGCATCTTCAATTTCGCATTCATACGTGCTACTTTAAACGCATCTTGGAAATAGGCAACTTCCATCCCACTATCCGCAAGCCATTTATAAAGCGATTGATTTTCAATAGACTTGATGGTAGCTTTAGGATCAACGATTGGAAAGTAGTGTTCAAAATAAATATAAGGCTTTTGATCCAATTCGTAGGTACGCTCTAAAAGATAGGACTGTTCCCCAAACAACCGTTTCACTTCACCATCATCGGGTGAATCCACGATTCCAAAGAAAATCACTTCTTTCTTAAGATTATGTTTCTCTTCTAAGATCGCTGAAAACGAACGCGCCTTCGAAAGCTTGTTAAATAAACGATCGGAGATGACTTTCGTACCAACGCCACTCTTCTTTTCAACATAACCCTCATTACTAAGGATCTCAATTGCGTTACGAACTGTAATCTTACTTACAGAGAAACGCTCCTCAAGTTCTCGCTCAGTTGGAATATTCGTCCCAACAGGATAAACGCCCTGAAGGATGTCTTCCTTTATCTCATCCGCAACCGTGAGATATAATAAATTTCTCTTACTCAAAGCAAACACCACCTTTTATTATAATGTTATCACATATTGGATACAAAACCCCATTCACGTGCATTATTTTATTGTTTTAGCATAGAAAAACTCACAGTTAAGTGAGTTTAATTGTTTCATGGCGTCCATGGAGGGAATCGAACCCCCGACCACATGCTTAGAAGGCACGTGCTCTATCCCCTGAGCTACATGGACATGCTAGACAATAATACCAAATAAGAACAGTTATTTCAATCTATTCGTGAAAGTATTTCAGAAGAATTAAATTTGTTGGGTATTGACAATACTTTATGTAATATCGTATGGTGATATCGTCGAACGATAATGAGGAGAAAAACAATGGAAAACTACCCAGCACTTACCGAATCAACATTCTATGTTTTGATGGCACTTTACGAAAAAGACACCTTCGGAACTGAAATTGTTGAATACATAAACAATGTCAGTAACAATAGAGTACCTATGGGACCCGGAACCCTGTACACCATCCTATCGAAATTTGAGACCGATGGCCTCATTAAAGAAACTGCAGTTGAGGGACGAAAACGAACCTATACAATTACAGATCGAGGCCGAGAAGTTTTTACCCAAGAAATCAAACGACTCAATGAAGTTCTCAAAACAGCCCAAGAGGCGAAAGGACGCTACCATGAAACGAACTAAGTTTATTATTACTTACGAAAACGACCAATATAAACTTCAACGTTATCTTAATGAGCAATCAGCTCGAGGCTGGCACGCAGAAAAAGTCGGCTCATACCACATCACCTTTTCATACAATGAAGACACGAGATAT
>JAAYNU010000099.1 GCA_012520695.1 Erysipelothrix sp. | reverse complement strand
GTAAACAGTCCAATTATGCAAAAACAAATTATCAAACTTGTCGAAGCAATATCAGATCCTAAATTTACTTATCAAAAAACAGACGGTATTCGAATTTATTTTAATACGGAAGCTGAAGATAAAGATGAGGCATGCAAAATTGTAAAATCAGCAATTAAGAAAGACCCTATGGGTGGCGCATTAGTTTTAACAGTAAAATCAGAAGAATATATTTAAGATCAATCGTTCCTGTAGAAATTATGGAACGCTAAAGTTTAACTTAAAATGTAATACAGGCTGTAAATTTAACGTTAAAAGGATGATTAGTACCAAATCATCCTTTTTTCTATAATTCATTCAGTCTCTTTTGTGCTCTTATTCTGGGACACTCAACGTTTGGGAAACACCTTAGTGTTTTAATATTCTTCTTTTTATTCCATGCTACGCTTGCTCCCAATGTCCATTTTAGCTCGTAGAAATATTTTTCTGAATCTATTTTATCCGTGGCCTTGGTTGAATTTGACCCAAAACAACATTTTCAAAAGCGCCTGTGGCACCAGGAACATTGCTCGGACAACCGGATAAAGTTTCGTTGCCTAGAATCGCAAAAGCAATCGCTTCCTTAGCGTCACTTGAGAAACCAAGGTCTTCTTGAACCAATACCGTATATTCTGGTAGATACGACTGAATCATTTCAACAAGAGAAGGATTGTATGCTCCACCGCCACCCAACACAATTTCATCAACTTCTAAATGATCAAACACAAAATCACGATAACTCTTAGCAATAGTATATGCCGTAAACTTCGTCAAGGTATAAATCACATCATCAGCATTCATATATTGGTCACAAATTGTCTTTACAAAATCCTCGCCAAACAATTCACGTCCCGTTGATTTAGGTGGCTTTTCCATTAAGTACGGGATTGTGCACAACTCATCGAACAGCGATTGAATCAATGCACCATTTGATGCATACAATCCATCTTTATCGTATTCCTCTGAATAGTAATATGAAACAGCTGCATTCATCATCATGTTGCCTGGGCCCGTATCAAAAGCACTAATATCTGAAATTAAGGCATTTTTGGGTACAATCGTTACATTTCCGATTCCACCTATATTTTGTAGTAAGCGTGTCTTTGTAACACTACGATAGAGTATAAACTCCGAAAATGGTACAAGTGGAGCACCATCCCCACCGGCCACGATGTCCATTGCTCTAAAATTAAATACGACTTGTGTATTGTGGTCATAAGCAATTCTAGAAGGGTCACCAATTTGAAGTGTTGAGGGAACATAACCATTAACACCTTTTGGCATATGATAAATTGTCTGTCCATGTGATGCCACAAAATCCAGATTGTCTGTAAAGTTTGATTTCTTTAATACTTCGCTCACTGCACTCGAAAATAAATCACCGAGTTCCATATTCAATGATGTAATTAAAGCCACATCTGATGTATCAGGGTGACTCGCACGCAAGATTTTGTCTCTCATCTCAGTTGAAATATCCAATGAACAAAACTCAATCAAGTTAACCTTCGTATCAATACCACTTCCCTCGATTGATACCAATGCTGCGTCGACTCCATCCAGTGATGTACCCGACATTAATCCAACAGCGTACTTTCGCATTTAAAGCCCTCCATTTATTAAAATTTAAATTTCTTAATCACTTCTCGAGTATTCTCAAGGCGTTTCCGGTTATTATCAAAATCATCGCGCACAATTCCATAATACAATAAGTCCACAACATGAAGCATTGCATAACGAGAAGATATCGAACCTAAACGCAAATCTGTTTCCTCACTTGGAATCGTGAAAGTACTGTTCGCTATTTTTGATAGTGCGTTATTTCCGATCTGCGTTACCGCAGAGGTATACATTCCCTTTTCTTTAGCAAGTTCAAATGCATACAGTACCTCCGGTGTTTGTCCACTGTACGAGAATCCAAGTAAGACATCTTCGGAAGTTGCATTCGCAAGTGATGATAAAAAGAGATTATACTCTTCTACGCAGATTACGTTTTGGTCAATACGAACAAGCTTTTGAAACATATCCGTTGCGACCAAGTGCGACGCACCAATGCCTGTAAGATAAATACGACGTGCACCAATCAAGCGGTTCACAGTTTCATTATATGTTTCTCGATCCAATAGTTTGTAGGTTAGGTCCGTGGTATTGAGATTCGAAAGACGTGCTTTATCCATTAATGTATCAAGTGAATCAGATTCTTGAATAATCGCATCAAACACGATGGTTTTTTGCGGAGACTTATCCTGGGCCAAAAGCATTTTCATATTAGAGAAGCCTTTAAATCCTACTTTTTTAGAGAAACGCACGATTGCGGCGGGTGAGACACCAATTGCCTTTGCCAATTCTTGAACTGAACTTTCAATTACGAAATCGCGATTTTCTAGGACAAATTCACCGATTTGTCTTTCTGTTGCTGTTGCGGTTTCAATCGCTTCGCGGATACGATAAACACTGATCATATGACACTTCCTCTCGTTTCATTTGTAGTTTAATAATAACACATTGAAACTATATACCAAAGGTTAATTTGACTCTTTGTAACTTTATTCCAATTAATGACAGAAATAACGAAACAAAATTGACAACACCATCATACTAACGTATATTAATACTATAATCAGGAGGCATTACTATGAGAAAATTAGGAATATCAATCTACCCAGATAAAACATCCGTAGAGGAAATGAAGCAATATATAATACGAGCAGAGGAAGCTGGCTTCAGTCGAATCTTTTCTTGCTTATTATCAGTAGACAAACCAAAAGAAGTGATTAAACAAGAGTTTCTTGAAATCAATCAGTTCGCTAAAGCACACGGCTTTGAAATCATCGTGGACGTAAGCCCACGCGTATTCAGTGAACTCGATATTTCATACAACGATCTAACG
>JAAYNU010000098.1 GCA_012520695.1 Erysipelothrix sp. | reverse complement strand
TGAAGATTCTTGTCGAATACTTGTTTGAAGAGACCATAGTGGTATACAAGACCCAAACCTTGACCGTTAATGCCAAGTGTTGCGATTGAGTCCATGAAGCAAGCAGCAAGACGCCCCAAGCCACCGTTACCTAAAGCAGGTTCTGGTTCATAGTTCTCAAGTTCTTGAATGCTTCTCCCTGCATTTTCTAACTCTTCTTTGAGTTCATCATAAATCCCTAAGTTCATTAAGTTGTTTGAAAGAAGCTTCCCGATTAAGAATTCGGCTGACATATAATAAACTGTACGATCGCCACTGACTTCAGGAACTTCCTTGATTTTACTTTGAACAACATCTAATACCGATGAATACAACTCATCAATTGAACAATCTTTAACATTCACTAATTTGTTTATCATGATTTTCCTCCTACGAAAACGTTTTATCTAATGTTTTAAAAATATGAAGAGTAACCTACATGATTACATCTTCATAAGAAATCTTAATGATGCGATGAGGAACAATAATTCCCTCACCTGGATTACCTTCCAGTAAGCTCATGACTGCGTTAATCGCATTCACAGAGATATCATAGAAATCTTGCTTTACTGTTTCAATTCGGTAATTAATATAACCTAATAATGTAATCCCGTCATAACCGCAGACAGGTCTGAATATATCCATATGCTTCAGTGCTGAAACAGCACCAATAGCCATCAAATCACTAGCACACACAATCACATTTGAATCATGTGCATGTTTATGCGTCATTGCGATTGCCTCAGTTTCTGAGAAGTTCGCATAGTGAGCATTCAAATGAACATTACGCTCCAAACAAGCATCAACTGCCCCCTGAAGACGTAAATCGGTAACATAACCATTACGTCTACCTGCAAGATACAACACAGACTTTGGATTATGTTCGTCAATCATATGAATCATCATGTCGTACTGAGCTTTTGTATGATCCACTGTAACATATGAGATACGCGGACCTTCCAATGGAGCATCAACAACCACAAACGGATAAGCATCATTTTCAATTAACTCATGAAATTCTTCATTCTCTTTTGATAAACCATAAAGAATGATGGCCTGAATTCGAAGTGATGCGAAATGACGACTGATTTGACTTGCACTCATGCCATCCAGTTCCGTTGAGAAGACCGTTAGGACTTCCAACTTCATTTCTTTAGCACGATTCACTGCCCCAAAGAGGTATTGCATATTGATCTCATCGATCGCTTGTCTTTGGTTATTAATAAACACAACTAATGCAACACGGCGTGAACTTTTTGATGACAGTGCACTCGCAACAGCATTCGGAACATAATTCAACTCCTCGACCGCATCGAGGACACGCTTGCGCGTCGCTTCGGAAATATTCGAATAGTTATTCATTACTTTTGAAACGGTTGATACGCCCACTCCCGCACGCTTTGCAACATCCGTAATACTCGCCATGTCACACCTCCATATTTTTAGTTTTCCTTTATTATAACAGAACTATATCCCTCAAGCACGATGGTATCAGATTCTTTAGTTCCACCCAGAGTTTTATCCACGATTTCATAAGACCCTTCAATTGATTTCTTCTCATTTGAGAAGTTATGAACCACGATTATGTCACCCATCTTTTGAGCAAATAAAGCAGGATCATTTAGATCAAGTGCACTTGCCTCACCGCGCGATATCTCAAGGTATTGATTCCTAACACGAGTGACCTTCTTGTAGTGATTTAAGAGTGAATTCTTATCCTTTTCCTCGGATTTCAAATCCATAGCCATTTCACCATCATAGTCAGAACCACTCGGACCGAACGTCATTCCTTTAGATTCCCCCCATAACATAGGAAGTCGCTTATTCTCATCCTTACCACTCCCAATCATTCCGATTTCTTCACCGTAATAGATATAGGCATTACCTGGCAATAGAAGATAGATACTTGCAGCCAGTTTCTGTTTCTCTAACTGGTTTGCGAAGTAAGAAGCACTACGACCTTGGTCATGGTTTGAAAAGAAGATTGAATCGATTGCTTTGGGATTGATTTCACGAAGCGATGCTTGGTATTTCGCCATCATCACCGCAAGATCATACCCTTTTTCTCTGTTAATGCTCTTTACTAAACTTCCTGAGTTTTGAGCTAAACCAAAGTTGAAGAAGGATATATTCGAAGCAAACATTGAACTGACGATTGAACTTGCAGTCCACGCTTCCCCTACAATCTCAAGATCGGGATTCAATGAGTAAGCATAATCACTGAACCATTTAAGGAAATCAATATTCTTCTCTGTGTTATTAGCATAGAAGTGTGTCGTAGCATCCAATCGGAAGCCACCAACACCTTTATCAACCCAGAACTTCGTAATATCTTTAATTTCATTGCGAACACCTTCACTGTCTAAGTTTAGATCAGGCATGGTATCCGTAAATTCTGATTCATAATATAAAGAATTATTTAATACATGATATCCCGGAACTGGGACTTCACTGAATGTATAGTAATCACAGTAATCTGAACAGTTATCTCGATCTCTTGATGCTTTAAACCACGGGTGCTCAACTGAGCTGTGATTTAAGACAAGATCCAGAATTAGGGTCATACCACGATCATTCATTTCATTTACGAGTGAATCAAAGTCTTCCATCGTTCCATATTTTGGATCAATGGCTTTGTAGTCAAGAACATCATATTTGTGATATGAGGGTGATGGATGAATTGGCATGAGCCAGATTCCTTGAGCACCCAGTTCATTTTGGATGTAGTCGAGTTTCATCTCAACACCTTTTAAATCACCCATTCCATCGCCATCAGTATCATAGAATGATCCGACGAATATTTCATAGAATACAGAATTTGAAGCCGGTTCGACCGGTTCAACACTCTTAGAACATCCACTCAACAATAGAATGAGGACAAGTAGAGTTTTTTTTATCATCCTTTAACAGATCCTCCTGTGACACCTTCAACATAGTATTTCTGCATGAAGATGAAGAGTAATGTGATTGGAATTGCGATTAACACAGCTCCAGCACAGAATCGAGTAAAGTATTGATAAATGTTTTCACGCTTCAACATCTCAAAGAGACCTAAAGCTACAGTATAGTTCTTATACGAGTCACGCATGATGATGGATACAAAGATGAAGTCCACCCATGGCGCTAAGAATGACGTGAGGATTGTGTACACGACGATTGGTTTAGAAAGTGGGAGTGTTATTTTCCAGAAAATATCATTTCGAGTTGCGCCATCGATGAGTGCCGATTCGTCAATTGCTTTTGGAATCGTATCAAAGAATCCTTTTGAGATATAGTACCCCATGGACGCACCACCGGAATAGACTAAGATCAGTGCAAGCAGCGACTGACTCAATCCAACGGCTTTAAGAATATGGTAAACAGCAATCATTGACATGAATCCTGGGAACATACCCAAGACCAAGATGACATTCATCATCGGTTTACGAATTTTAAAGCGTAAGCGAGAGAATGCATATGATGTTGCGAGAACCATGATTGTTGAAATAATACATGTGATTACCGCAACGAATAATGTATTCAAGAACCAACGAGGATAGTTGAATAACTCTGTCTCAGTAAATAAGCGAGTATAGTTATCAAGAGTCCAAGTTTTTGGTATCAAGTAGTTTGTGAAAGCCCCTGGCTCACCTCTAAATGAGGTCATAATGAGCCATATGATAGGCAGGATCCAAATAAATGATAGTGCTGAAAGAATAATATAAGCGAATGTATTGCTGACTTTCGCTTTTGCGCGCATACCTTTGATCATTGGAATTCTCCTTCCTTTCCATCGCCCGTAACATTTCTAAAGACAACAAGACTTAGGGTTGCGGAAATAACGAAGATGATGATCCCAACCGTTGAAGCCAATGCATAGTTCTTTTCAGTGAGCGTTAATTTATAGAGCCACGTAACGAGTAAGTCTGTTTCCCCTGCCTGGAAGTAATTCAATGACAGTGGTCCACCTCCCGTTAAGAGGTAAATTAAGTTAAAGTTATTAATGTTTCCGATAAATTGTGTAATTAAGTATGGTGTTGTTACTGATAACATATATGGAAGTGTAATCTTGAAGAACTGAACCACAGGTCCTGCTCCATCGATTTTAGCACTCTCGTACATGTCTTTAGGTATGTTCATTAAAATTCCTGATGTGATGAGCATCGTATAAGGAACACCAACCCATAAGTTAACGACAATAACTGTAATCTTTGCGATTTTACCATTCGTTAAGAACTTGATGGGTTCTGCAATCCATTTCATATTTTGAAGTAAGACGTTTACTGGACCAGCATCATGTAAGAGCTGTGCCATAAGCAAGAGCGATACAAACTGCGGAACAGCGATCGAAATAACAAACATCGTTCTCCAAAATCCTTTAAATCTCAAACCTTTCTTATTGATTAACATCGCAAGCATCATACCGAGAATATAGTTCAGGAAAGTTGCGAAGATGGCCCATACAAAGGTCCATTTCAGTAAACCAAAGAAAGTGGTTGAAATAATTGGGTTTGCGAATAGAATCGCCTTAAAGTTTGCTAGTCCAACCCATGAGAACAGAGATCCCGGAGGCTGATGATTCTTATCGAAGTTTGTAAATGCGATAAGGATCATAAAGATTAGAGGCAAGATTGTGAATGTAAACGTTAAAATCGTTGGTATTGATAGAATTGTAAAATGATAACGTTCATTCAGCAGTGATTTTAATTCATCTTTAAAGCTTGGTAATGGTTTATTTTGATTTACCAGTGCTTGATTATTAACGGCAGATTTTACTGAGATACGATAAAGTAAAATCCAGCCGATTAATAACAGAACTGCGAATACTCCAAATAGGAGAAATAGCATGGAGTTATCACCTTGGGTATATACGAAGATTCCTAGGGCTTCATCGAAGACTTGGCCTTGTTCTTGTGTTCCAAGAGTCAATACCCCACTCAGTTGTGTAATACCAATTGCAATGAAGTAGTAAATATAAGCTATTTGTGCACCAAGAAAGAGAAATCCTTTTATATATTGCTTTCTTAAAAAAGATCCTGCTCCCATGAAGACATAGGAAAGCTTTGTAATCGGGTCACCTTCTTTGAAGGATTTGAAAAACTTAAATTTTGTAATAGTGTTTTTGTCCATGTTTTACTCCTTATGTTTCAAAAAAATAAAGGGGCAATTCCTCGCCCCTTAATTATCTATGTTAGTCTTTATTCGGTAATTCCTTCTTGAATTTGACTTACCATTTGATCAAGTAGACCCTTCATATCATCTGTCGATTTGTTTTCCATTGCTGTACCAAATGCTTCAGCTGGAGTCCAGTACGATCCTAAAACGTTCTTTTGACTGTGTGCAAATTCTGCTTGTTCAGCAAGTGCTGCCAATGCTTTGTTTGCAAGTACTATGTCACTTGATCCTGCTTTAACGTTTGATGGTCCAAATCCACGAGCTTCAAAGCGTTTAACTTGGCTGTCTTCGTTTGTAAGGAATTCTGCTAAGTCCATTGCTTGAACTGGGAATTTAGTTGATGTTTTAACACCCATTAATTTGTATCCACCAAAACTTGCCATTTGAGTTGCTTTACCATCTACAGTAAATTCTGGAAGTTTAGTAGCTGCATAGTTATCACCTAGTGATTCTTGTGTTGAATCTGCAGTCCATGTTCCTGAAACACCCGCTGCAATTGTATCTCCCATGCCGGCTTGTAGAATTGAGTCATCCCCTGTTAGGAATGCTGGATCAGCTGTAAATTTACGGATTGCTTCCCCAACAGCGATACCTGTATCGTTATTGAAGTCTGTTACTTGCTTATCGTTTTCAATGTCAAGTTTACCACCTGCACCTAAGAAGAATGAAGCAATATACCATCCATTAGAAACATCCATGAATACTTTTTTACCTTTTGCGTTCGCAACTTCTAACATCTTATCAAGTGACTTAACATCATCTTCAGTAAATACAGATGAATCATAGTACATGAAGTATCCGTTATCTGCCGTCATTGGGTATGCGTATAGTTTATCGCCATCGCTCGCTGCATCAACTGATCCTGCAACGTTTTCGCTAACGATTGTTTCTTTATTACGAGTTATTTCATAAAGTGCTCCAGCACCAATGAAATCAAATAGTTGGTCATTCGCAAATGCGAATACGTCTGCTGCTGTGTCAAGGTCTTGTGTAACCATGTCAAGTGCATCTGGTTCACCAACAACTCCTAGTGTGATGTCCCATTCAACATCTGGTTGTGTAGCTTTGAAAGCTTCAACTCGTTCAGCTAAGAACGCTTGGTCTTCTTGAGCTCCCCATACTTTTAATGTTACAGGTCCTTCAGGAACTTCTTCTTTCCCTTTACCAGAACATGCCACTAATGAAAGTGAGACAAGTGTAATCATCAATACTTTTGCTAACTTCTTAATCATATTAATTCCTCCTGTTTTGAAAACTAAGAAATCGTTTTCCTAATTTCATTATAACACTAGAATTTCATAATGCAAGTCATTTGTATGCGTTTGCAACAATTTTGTCTCCATCCCATGAAATAATACAATCTTGAAGACTTCTTCGTTCAACTAATAATCGTTTT
>JAAYNU010000097.1 GCA_012520695.1 Erysipelothrix sp. | reverse complement strand
TGAATACATTTCCAACAATCGTACCTGATGATACTAATGTTCTTACGTGAACGTCCCCAACAATGCGTGAAGGTTCTCATAATATGACATAATTATTTAAATTGATATCTCCAGTGATATTACCATTCATGATATAAACATTGTTTCCTTTTAAACGTCCTTCAATTTGTGCAGAATTTGATAGCACGATATCTCCAGACGATTCAATACTTTCGTCCCTACTTATTTCTACTGGTTCGTCTTGCCCCTTGTCGCGACCCCAGTTCATAATATTAAAAAACCACCATCTTTTTTCCCATGGTCTTCAACAAGCACTTCGCTCTTTTCAACCTCAGAATATAAGACGATACTTTCTTGAAATACCAACTCTTGGGTTTTAGGTACTTCTGGACTCTTGCGTTTTACTCTTCCAAATCCTTTTCTTGCCATTAGTCTTTCCCCTCTTAAGATTAGCAGTTGCTGATTCGTTTGGTAGATAATATCAATTGGCTACACGATGTTCAACCTTTAGATTATTACAAGTGAGTTTCTCTCGCTTTCATATATTATAACGTTTATTACGGATTTTCGTAATATAGCAAAAAGGAGCATCTCACATGTGAGATTGCCCCTATTTTCATTAGAATTAGTTGATTGCTGTTGCTGCTTCCATTGCGATGATTACAAAGTTAATAATAAACAATGCACCTGAAACATATACAATTGGGTGAACTTCTTTAGCTTTACCAACTGATAGTTTGACTAGAATGTATGCTGCAAAACCGAATGCTAAACCGTTTGAGATACTGTAAGTAAGAACTGCCATGAGTACTGTGAAGAATGCTGGAATAGCTTCTTCGAAATTTCCCCACTCGATATCAGCAAATGATGCTGACATTAAGATCCCTACAACTACAAGAGCTGGAGCAGTTGCCGCTGATGGTACTAAACCAACAAATGGTCCTGCAATAATACTGAGTAAGAATAAACCAGCAGTAACTACTGAAGTAAGACCTGTACGACCACCAACTTCAATACCCGCTGAACTTTCAACGAATGTTGTTGTATTTGAAGTACCAAGAACCGCACCAATTGAAGTAGCGATTGCATCAGCAAACATTGCTTTATCCATTTTTGATGAGAATCCTTTTCCGTCCATAAGAGCTTGTTCGTCTTTAGCAGTAAAGATTCCTGTACGACGACCTGTTCCAATGAATGTTCCGATAGTATCAAATGTATCCGTTAAACTAAATGCGAATACAATTGGGAAAATCTTTAGTAGACCATGATTTGAGAATAAACTTCCCAATCCTTCTTTACCAATTCCTTTACCAACGATTGATCCGAAATCAGCGAAGATTTGTGAATATGATGCGCTTTGTGAGACACCGTCTAATTGAACGACGCCCATTGGTATTCCAATAAGTGTAGTTAAGAGGATACCAATTAACATTGCACCCTTAACTTTACGTAACATAAGAACTAATGTGACCACCAGTCCGATCATTGCAAGTAATACGTTTTTATCAGCAAAGTTTGTGATTGCTGGAACGCCTTCACTAAAGTCGATGAATCCAATGTTTAGAAGTCCGATATAAGCGATGAACAATCCAATACCAGCGCCGATTGCTTGTTGCAATGTTTCTGGAATTGCCGTTACGATGTGCTTACGAACACGAGTTACAGTAATTAGAATGTTGATGATACCACATACGAATACAAGTCCTAGTGCTTCGTACTGTGTATATCCGTTTAACATAACAACAGTATAAGTAAAGAATGCATTCAATCCCATCCCCGGCGCTTGAGCGTAAGGTACGTTAGCAAATAATCCCATTACTAATGTTCCTATAACTGCAGCTAGAATTGTCGCAATATATACCCCGTTAAATGGTAGACCCGCTTGTGACAAGATGTCCGGATTTACAAATAAAATGTAGGCCATCGTAAAGAAGGTTGTTACACCCGCTAAAACTTCTGTACCTACAGTAGTGCCATTTTCTTTCAGCTTAAAAAATTTATCCATGATATTTTCTCCTTTTTCCTCAGCTTCAAATCGAACCAAATAAAAATCGGAGAAAACTTATATGTTTTCACACGATAGTCGACGCATTTACGGCGCGTCGGTAGATACTACCTGACCATATTACAGGTATTATATTCGGTTATTCATTACTCTATTAGTATAGTGCTTAGTCATGCATTGTCAAGTAATTTAATTTGAAAAAAAAAAAAACAAAGACGCATTTTATATGCGCCTTTTCATATTTTATATTAGTTTACGAGTATTCAATAAACGCAAACTATTCAGAATCACAAGAATCGTACTTCCCTCATGTCCCACTACACCCAACGGTAAACTTACAAAGGACATAAAGTTCGCTGCAACGAGAAGAATAATCACCGCAAATGAGAACACAATGTTCTGAATCACGATACGACGCAAGCGATACGAGAGATCAAGAGAATACGCTAAATTACTCACATCATCCTTTACAAGAATAATATCGGCTGCCTCAATCGCAATATCCGTTCCACTACCCATCGCAACCCCTACACTCGCATTCGCTAATGCGGGAGCATCATTAATTCCATCGCCCATCATCACAACTGATCCGTACTCTTCTTCTAAGTTCTTGACAATATCTGCCTTCTCATCAGGAAGACACGAAGCAATCACTCGCGTAATGCCGATCTGGTTCGCAATGTGTTGTGCTGTTTTTTCATTATCACCCGTAATCATAATCGTTTCAATCTTACGAGACGCAAGCCATGAGACAAGCGTACGTGCATCTTCACGAACTTCATCCGCTAAACCAAGTAGCGCAACCGCAACACCATCACACTCAACGAATACTAAACTCTTACCAGCAGATGCCCATGATACTGACTTCGCATCTAAAGCTTCATTATGGTGGCTCATAAAATCACTGTTACCTAAGCGGTACAATCGACCTTCATAAACACCTTCGATCCCAAAGCCTGGTTTCTCTAAAACTGAACTGACAGAATCTGTGTTACTTATATTATATTGTTTACTCAAACCTTTTACGATGGCGCTAGCCAATGGATGAGATGAATATTTTTCAATCGCTACAATAGCCGCAGCATGTGTCTTGTCTTCCATAAATACATCAGTAAGTGATGGTAAGCCATAAGTGAGTGTTCCTGTCTTATCAAATGAGACTGCCTTCACATCAACGAGATTCTCAAAATGAATCCCACCCTTAACTAAGATACCGTTTCGAGCTCCGTTGGAAATCGCTGCTAAAGTAGCAGGCGTAACCGAGGCAATCAGTGCACATGGAGATGCGACGACCAGTAAGATCATTCCTTTATAAAATGCATCTTCAAACGGTACGTTCATAAAGAAAAACGGAATCGCAATCATAAGGAATACAGATACAAGAATAATTCGTGCATATGAATCTTCAATCTTATCAATCAGACGCGCTGTTTTTGAAGGGAACTGTTGTGCCTCCTCAACCATGCGAACGATCTTTTGAATCAAAGTATCACTCACATCCGTACTCACAGAAAGCGTTAAGGGATGTGAAATATTTAAGGTTCCACCAAAGACAGTTTCTCCTATTGATTTTTCTTTAGGAAGTGATTCACCTGTAATAGCGGCTTCTTCGATACTTGATCGACCTTCTGTAATCAGAGCATCAATCGGGAATGTCTCTCCCATGGCGACAATAATATTATCGCCAACCTTTAGTTCTTCTACCGCAACGACTTCAGTTGATCCGTTGGATAAGAGACGTGTTGCTGTTGTTGGTTGAAGTGCCATCATCGCACGAATCTCGCGTTTTGACTGATCCAGCGTATAGTCTTCTAATGCTCCTGATAGAGAGAAGATAAAAATAAGGATTGCCCCTTCTGAGTAGTATCCAATGAGACATGCTCCAATTGCTGATAAAATCATCAAGAGCTCTACATTAAGATGTTTATTTTGAAAGGTATCAATCAACCCTTCTTTTGTTTGGTGATACCCACCAATCACAATTGCGAGAATATAGACAAGCGCATTGTCGCTCACCAATCCAATCGCGAGTAGTACCCCACACATTATTGCTTCTTTTAGTGACCAAAGTAAGTTTTTCATATTGTTCTCCTATAATAGTGATAACCATTATCATTATTATATCATAAGATTCTTTACAATTCACTACCTTAAATAAAATATTAGAAATTAAGAAATCAAAAAAACATGAAACAATTTATAAATTGTCTCATGTTCAATATTTATTTCTTCTTGAATATGGTTTTATACCATGGTTCTTTATAAATTATTTTACTCAGTGCTGAGCGTTTTTCATTAATAATACGCTGGCCCGCTTCAATTGTCGCACGCCCTTTCCCGATATCAAAAATCTGAATCGTATCAAGGGGAACATTTAATATAACGTCTGTATGTTCTAGAATTGATTTGTCAGTTTGAATTCTCATAATATCCATAACACGTGTTGCCAGTGGAATCACTGAGAAGTCACCTGAAAAATCTGAATCAGAGTGCATAGTAACACCAATTGTTTTATCCACTTTATATCCATCTAATAAAGGAACTGGAAGATTCATTGTGAGACCGCCATCAACTAATTTATAATCACCGAACTCAACAGAACCAATCACAAATGGGAACGAACACGATGCGCGTATGGCAAGTGATAAGGTAACATCTGTTTCTACAATCCACTCATCATCCAGTGATTTAAATAATTCAGGATGTGAAACAAATACAATGGTCTTACCTGTAATAAGATCCACTGCAGGTATCGCAAGTGGGATCTTAACATCCGAAATCATTTTAATACCCAATGGCTCAAGAACTTCTATTAAGAGTTCTTCGAGTTCCACTCCATCAACGTATCCACCTAATACCTTTTCCTTATTGAAGGGATTAAGTTTTTTACTGAATCGCCTGAATGTTCTGCGCTCAGTTAGGGTGCCCTCTAACCTAAGGACAATTTCGGATACCTCATCGACACTCAGTCCACATGCGAGCAGTCCTGCGATCACTGAACCCATTGAAGTTCCTGATAAAGCTGAAATTATAATACCATCTTCCTCGATAGCCCTCATGATGGGAAGTTGAGAAAAAGATCGAATACCACCGCCCGAAAGAGCAACACCTATTTTTTGCACAAAAACCACCTACCTTACCCCTAATTATACACTAAAGTATATGTTACAATATTGAAAAGAGGTGAAATTATGGAACTAATACCAACGGCACTACTCGGAACAATTATTATTCTACTTTTAATTCTTATCATTAGAAGTTTCACAAATCAAAAGGATTACGAACTAAGAGATCACTTAAACACAAATTTCAATCAGTTTACCGATCGAATGGATTCGCGACTCACTGAACAAAACGAAAGAAATACCAACTTCGAAAAAGAAACAAATCATAATCTGATCAACTTTCAAGAGAAGCTCGTTCGCTTTCAACAAGAACAGTTCAAAGAACTCAGAGATACTTTAGAAAATAGACTCAACAGAATGGATGAGAAAGTAAACATATCCCTTGAACAAGGCTTTGAAAAGACAAACAAGACGTTCACTAATATTGCGGAGCGATTATCCAAAATAGATGAAGCACAAAAGAAGATTGATTCCTTATCAATTGAAATTGTTTCCCTACAAGATGTACTCACTGATAAAAAGACACGTGGTACGTTTGGTGAGGTTCAATTGAACCAAATCCTTTACTCCATCTTCGGTGAAAAGAATGACAGTATTTACCAAACTCAATACAACTTCGGGAACAGTCGTGCGGATGCAGTACTCTTCGCGCCTGAACCTCTTGGAACAATCGCGATTGACTCTAAGTTTCCACTGGAAAACTATCGTAAGATGATTGATCAAAGCAGTACTGAACTAGAACGATCCATCGCAAGCAAACAATTTGTCCAAGACTGTAAGATACATATTGATGATATAGCGCGTAAGTATATCATTCCAACAATCACTTCAGATCAAGCACTGATGTTTGTGCCCGCGGAGGCAGTCTTCGCAACCATCAATGCATACCACCAAGAAATCATTGACTATGCGCAAAGGAAACGCGTATGGCTTGTCTCACCAACGACACTGATGAGTACACTAACGACAATTCAAACAATTCTAATTAACTTAGAGCGCGAGAAATACGCTGCCGTCATCCACGAACAACTTCGAAGCCTAGGAACCGAGTTCCAACGCTACTCTGAACGATGGGATAAACTCAGCAACAGACTTGAAGGCGTCAATAAAGATATTAAGGACTTACACATTACTACAAGTAAAATAACGAAACGTTTTGACTCTATCGCTTCAACTGAGGCGAGTACACTTGAGAATTCTGAGCAATAATCATAGTCGACAATGCAAAGAGAATCCGCTTAGGCCGATTCTCTTTTTATTTTGAATATACTCTTTTAAGGTTTGGACTCAAACAAGTCAGGAGAACATAGGGCATAATACCCGTTGTCTCGTGAATGAGTTGTGCACTTCGCTTAACTCCAATGAGTTCTACCTTAGTCCCAACCTCAGTTTCTTCATCAACTCTAAGCATCGTTTGATTCATGCATACTTTACCTAGAATGGATTGTGCTTTACCTGCAATGAATACAGGGCACAGGGCTTGTCTCATATCAAAGCCATCACTATATCCAATTGGGATTGTTCCATACTTCAGTGTTTCAGTGACTTCATAGGTATAATCATAACCGATGGTATCAGCTGGATACGCGGTATCAATGAATTCAAGATTCGCATAGAGACTTAAAATGGGTTTCAATCCCTTGATCCCGTCTCGATATCCATACATCCCTAGACCAAATCTTGCGGCATTAATGTATGCATTGGATTTTATAATTTCTACAGGTGCATTTCCGACATGAATCCATTTGAATGAATGTTTAATTTGACTTAGTAATTCAGTAAATTTATTAATTTGTTGTGTACCAATTTCAATGTTTGTAGGATTTCCAAAATGAGTGTAAATCCCTTCAACTGAATGCTTACTATTCACAATGGTATGAATGTCACTGAGATCTTTTAATCCAATGCGATTCATTCCTGTGTTTATTTCAATGTGAAGTCTGATTGGACTTTTAAGTGTCTCAAACCAATCCAATGAAGCTACTGTATAAATAAAGTTATGGTGTAAGTTTTCTTCAATCAATGATACATCCGTAAAGCCGAAGACTAAGATATCTGTTTCAATGCCGTGCTCTCTTAAACGAATGGCTTCTCGTATTGAGAATACACACAAGACTTGAACGTCCAATGCATGTGCGATTTCCACATCTCCATGACCATAAGCATTATCTTTCACAACACCAAATACTTCTTTTATAGTTAAGGTTTTAAGATGATTTACGTTCTCATTGAGAACACTTAAATCAACCTCTGCCCATACGCTCACTAAATTACCCTCGAGTACGTGTAAGCAATGAAGAGTGAAAGGACGCGAGTCGCAATCCATAGCCACTGATTACCGTCAGAATAAAAGATGAACTGAATCACTAATGAATAGGATTGAATGTTAAAGATGGCCATCAATCCGTAGCTTGCGACAACATCTGATAAGAAGATTGCGCACAGTGTCACAATAATTCCAAGAACTGAAAAACGTGTTTGAACGCCTCGACCGTATCGACGAATAACATATGCGACAAGATACCCTACTAATAAGAGGAACAATGATGTATCTAAGATTCCTCGTAAAAGACCCGTCCCTATTCCAACAACGATTCCCGTAATTATTGCGAGGATGAGAGCATAACGAAATCGCTTGTCTTGACTCATCCCTTTTCTATCCAACATACTCATTATAAAAAACCCTCTTTCATAAATATTTTCTTAATTAATTTTACCATAAGTTAATCGCTTATCATAGGCAATACGCAATCCATCATTCACTCGGACTTCTCCGCATTCACTATACCCTAGTTTTTCGAGTAAGTTTCGCATGCCTTCATTATCATATCCTGTATCTACTCTGATTGTTGATACACTCTTTTTCAGAATAATCGTCTCAATAGAATCCATTGCCTTTAGGGCATAACCCTTCCCTCGATTATTAGGATCGATTGCGAGTCGGTGAATGGTTGCGTAAACTCCAGTTGTACTCCACGCTCCCTTGATCTCATTGTAGTTGGGATCTGGTTCAAATTGGATTGCTACATAGCCGATTACTTTATTCTCAACATTAATTGTATACCCATTCTTATCTTTCAAATCATTCAATATTGTGCCTTCATTAGGATAGGAGTTTTGCCACTGATCGATTCCCATATGCTTAAACACTTTCTTAGTTTCTTCGATTACACTCATAACTACTTCCATATCACTTGGGTCCATCTCTTTTAAGTATACTTTCATATCATATCTCCTATATATCATCATGTTTATTTGCTATAATGTGCTTATGAAAAATATAAAACCTTATGCGTATGCTGCGCTCGGCGGCATTCTATTTGCGGTATCGGTGAACTTGTTCCTTATACCCGCATCCATCTATAACGGCGGTGTCGTTGGGATAGCACAACTATTCCGTGATGCAGTGCTTTATCTTTTTAATATAAATCCATCCTTTGATATTGCCGGGATCTTAAACTTTACACTCAACATCCCAATTCTTATCTTCGCATGGACGCGTATGTCTAAGAATTTTGTGAAACTAACACTTGTATCCATTATCGCACAAACGATCACACTTTCAATCATCCCTGTTCAAACAAAACCATTGATTGATGATGTCTTCGTCGCAATCCTGATTGCGGCTGTGATGGGAGCCTTCGGAGCATCCTTAACCTATCGTGCTAAAGGAAGTTCCGGTGGACTTGATGTCATTGGATTCTACCGTTCTCAAAAGAATAAGGGAAGCCTTGGTTCAATCTATCTAGCCGTTAACTCCGTAATCTATGCAATCTGTTTAATTCTATACGATGTACAAACAGCACTCTATTCATTAATATACTCCTCAATTTTCTCATATTGTTTGGATAAATTCCACCATCACAATATAGAAGTTAACGTTATGATTTTTACAAAGAACACTGAAATTAAACACCTTATTAACAACGTCATTCGAAGAGGAGTTACTCATTGGGATGGCAAGGGAGCCTATACTGGTGATACAATGGACGTTATAGTAACGATTGTTGCTCAATCCGAAGTAGCTGAATTGAGAAAACTCGTTAAGAAGACTGATCCTCACGCCTTTATTATCCTGAACGAAAATTTAAAAGTAGAAGGCGGATTTGAAAAACGCCTCATATAGGAGACACAAATGATAATTCCAGAATACAGTGGTAACTTAAGAAAACATATTATTCGCGTACCCGAAGCCATTGCTCAGGCAAGTGGTATCAGGGTCTTTGGTCGTTTGTTGAAGTCTTTTATCTTCACAACTGATGTCGCAATCATTCGAAACTGTAATGCGGACGCAATCATTGCGATCTATCCCTTTACACCCCAACCCATCATCACTCACTCCATCATCACCGCATCCGATATTCCTGTTTTTTCAGGTGTAGGCGGCGGCACAACACGTGGTCCTCGAGTCATCGGACTCGCCGTTGATGCTGAGCAACAAGGTGCCATGGGAGTCGTAGTAAACGCCCCAACAGCAAACACACTTATTAAAGCAATCAAAACAACACTAGAAGTTCCCATTATCGTTACAGTAACAACTGATCACGATGATATCGCTGGAAGACTGCGTGCAGGAGCAACCATCTTAAACGTCTCTGCCGCAAGTAAAACTCCTGAAGTTGTTGCGAAGATACGCGCTGAATATCCTGATGTTCCCATCATCGCAACTGGGGGTCCAAGTGAGGACAGCATTAACCGCACGATTGCGGCAGGTGCCAATGCCATCACATTTACGCCACCAAGTACGGCAGAACTCTTTAAGGATATGATGGAACGCTACCGCGAGTAAGCATGGCCAATGCAGGCATTAGCCATTTATGATACGATACTAACATGAGGTGATATATATGACATTTGAAGTAAGTTCACAAGCTGCACAGTGGTATATTGATGAGCTTAGGCTCAAAGAAGGTGACAGCATCAAGTTTTTTGGTAAAGTGTATGGAACACGAAGCGGCTTCTCTTTCGCAATCGCAAAGGAAACAGCAACGAACCCCTACAAAGTAGTCACAATTCAAGGCGTTAATTTTTACATTGAGAAAACGGATGAATGGTTCTTCCAAGACATCGACTTAACCGTTGGTATGGATCCAGAACTGAATGAACCCACGTTTATTTATGAAGAGAAGTCACAATAATACAAAACAAGCCCACATCACTAAACTGATGTGGGCTTTCTAAACTTCACGTAAAGACTTAAGTCATGGATAACATCATAATAGTCACATGCGGCATGTTTCAAAAAGCCTTCTTGCACAAATCCAAGCTTCTTCAATAACTTATGGGATGACTCGTTTCCAGTAAAGACTCTTGCACTGATGACTTCATGTGTATCTTTAATCACAATATGGATATCTCCGCGCTCCATCATTTCACTCAGAAACTCAGGATATGTCAGTGGTCTTACAATATTAAACTTTTGAACATAATCAGAAATTAAATAAGGGATATAGTGTTTTAGCATCAGTCGCTTTTGCATAACTCAACAATAGTCTCTCTGTTTACATAGTTGACGCTCCTTTATATTTCCATAGTACCATAGAAAATAAAAAAACGGATTTCTCCGTTATTGATTCATAGCAATATAGGCAGCGCCAATACTTCCCGCATCATTAAATTGTTGGCAAACCTCTACAGACCAGTGCTTTGAGTATGGATTGATGTGTTTCAATTCTTCGTTGATATCAACGATTAATCGTGGAACAACCGAAACACCACCACCGATGAGAATCTTCTCTGGGTCCAGAGCAAATCCAATGTTTAAAATTCCTGTTGAAAGAGCACGAATCCATTTTCGATATACTGGTACGACGACTGCATTACCCTCATCAATCATTGCGAAGACTTTCTTACCATCCAGTGTTGAGACCGGTACATTCAGTGCAACAGCAACATTCTTAATGAAAGGAATCGTTGCGGAAGTCGCACTCATGATTTGAATATCTGAAAAATCATCAAACTCTTGATTAATCATATAGCCAAATTCACCCGCAAAGAAATTTGATCCTGTGTACAATTCATTATTAAGAACAATACCACCACCAATACCCGTTCCGATGGTAACACACACGAAGTTTTTAACGCCTACTCCGGCACCAATCCACTTCTCAGCAAGCGCAACACAGTTTGCATCGTTCTCTGCAACGATTGTGTACGGTGTTCTGCCTTCCATGGCCTCAACGATATTAATACCACCCAGGACACGAATTGCACCTCCTTCGATGATATCACCCGTTTCAGAATTAATGCCTCCAGGAATACTGATTCCAACACCATCAAGTTTTCCTTTTGAATTAATAATCTCAGCGAACTCATTGAGTATGAATTCTAAATTATCGCGAACTGTTACTTGCGATCCTTCGCTACCAAGTTCTTTAACACCATCTTGATTATAGACTGCATATTTAATACTACTTCCGCCCACGTCAATTCCTAAATATCGCTTCATCCAAATTACCTCCACTTTTTAAACATTATAACATTATTATAATTCGAACTCCATACAATAATCATCCATTACATAGCCTTCGCCAATATCCTTCACAACACTGCGAACGATTTCAAACCCTTTAGCTTCATATGCCTTCAAGGCAGGGTTCTCTTTGTTTACGTATAGGCGTAGGCATTGATGGGTAGATTCATTCTTACACTTATCAATGATCTTCGATAAAATACCTTTCCCTCTGAAGTTATTTAAGATATAAATCTTTGAGATTAAAAGGCATTCATCTTCCGTTGTAATCGCGTAATAACCACAGACTACTTCATCAAAATAAATCAAGAAATAATCCATTCCATCATGTTTAATGGCTTCAAACGATTGAAGCTTCTCAATCATGTATTCTCTCTGTTCCACAGACAAAAGGTCTTGATAGGCATCGTGCCAAATTTCTTTGGCTAAGGATGCTACAAGACCCCTTTGGTGATCATTCACGACGGATTCAAAGACTACCACGGTCTTAATTCGTCCTTAACAACAAAGAAGCTTTTCTTCGCAAATTGCGCGAGTGGATCATCTGAATATGAATCAGAATAGAATTCTTCGATCTCATCTACTGAAAAGTGCTCATTAAATCGAGTTACCTTTTCACTTCCGTAGCAATTTGGTCTTAGATTTCTTCCAGTATGTGGATCCACAACAGATCCTATTAATGCTACTCCTAGTTCCTTACAGATTGGTTGAAGTAAGAATTCAGGTGAAGCAGAAACGATAACGTCATCACTTCGTTTTTGTTCAAGGTACCAGGGTTGGATTTTGTGCTTATGAGCAATCCAAAATTCTTCAATAGCTTGATCAATATCATCGATTAAAGTGAAGTATTTATAAAACTCTGTTTTCATTGCTGTTTTATCATGTTTACCTAATTTATATTTTAATGCAGCTCCGGCTTGTTTAAACCACAGTTTGCTGAGACGAGGAGTTCTTTTTAGATTAAATTTGTAGAAGTCAATTGATGAATCCCCATCATAAATCGTCTTATCAAAATCATATACGTTCATAATTTCTCTCCTATCCTGCGAGAAGATTATATTTATCTCGCATCTTTATATAAACTTGAGCCGTCTGTTCACAATCCTCAATACCACGATGTCCAAGTAACCTCACAACATCAAAATACTTACACAGTGTTTCAAGTTTGTGGTTCTCTGAATCATCATTGAGAAGTCGTGATATTCGAAGTGTATCAATATGGTTATGGTTTAATCCCTTACCATGAACTTCTCGATATGCTTTGTCTACCATTCCAAGGTCAAAATCAACGTTGTGACCAAGGATGATGTCATTGCCTAAAAATTCAACAAAATCTTTGATGACCGCTTCAATGCGCGGCGCTCCAAGGAGCATTTCATCACTGATTCCTGTCATTTCTACGACAAAAGGAAGAACTTTTCGTGTCGCTTTAATCAACTTCGTAAATCGTTCAACCGGTTCGTAATTTCTGTATCTAATACCGCTTATTTCTGTGATGTCGCCAACACCATTACCGCGACCTGTCATTTCAAGATCAATTACAGTAAAGTCTGGGACAAACTGGAGTAAGTTTTTACCTGTGTTTCTCATTTCATGCCTCAATTTCTAATTTAATTGTATCACAAATTAAAAGAAAAAGGAGCGAGTGCTCCTAGTGTTTTGAACTCATTACCATCAACTCTGCGATGCGCTGTGAGAATTCTACTGGATTATCCAGTGGCAACCCTTCAATCAAGCACGCTTGGTCGTACAGTGTTTTTGCGTATGCTTCCAATCGTTCATCTTTATTTGTGAATGCGAAGTCCAAGCTCTCAACGATTGAGTGATTTGGATTCAATTCAAGTATTCTTTTTGCCTTAATGCCTTCAGGTCCTTCTGGCATCGCATTCAAAATCTTTTCCATTTCAAAGGATAAACCATCTTCACTTACGAGTGATACTGGGTGGTTGAGTAAGGTACTTGAGAATACGACATCATCCACTTTATCAATTAAGAGTTCTTTTAATGCTTCTAAGAGATCTTTACTGCTCTCTGTTTTCTCTTTAACCTTTGTTTTTGTTTCTTCATCCACAAGATCAAGATCACTTGAGTTAATTGATTTAAATGTTTTTGAATCAAATTCATGAAGGACTTGAATCACAAACTCATCAATTTCATCACTGAGATAAAGGACCTCGAATCCTTGACCCAATACAAATTCTGTCTGTGGTTGCATCATGCACTTCGCACGGCTCTCCCCAGCAATATAGTAAATTTCTTTTTGATCTTCTTTCATGCGCTCAACATATTCCTCCAGTGAAACATAACCTTCACCGTGTGAACTTTCAAACAGAAGTAAGTTCTTCAGTTTGTCTTTATGCATTCCAAAGTCGGCATAGACACCGTACTTAATGGAAAGACCAAAGTTTGTCCAGAATATATCGTATTCAACACGATCATTCTTCTTCATTTTCTCTAATTCATCTTTAATCTTGCGTTCAATTCTGTTTGAAATCATCTTAATTTGACGATCATCTTGAAGAATTTCTCGTGATATATTAAGCGGTAAATCAGGTGAGTCCACAAGTCCTCTTACGAATCTAAAGTGTTCTGGAATTAGATCTTTATTGTGCTCCATAATGAATACGCCACGGGAGTATAATTGGAGTCCTGGTTCATAGTTCATTGTGAAGAAGTTTTGTGGCATGTGATTTGGAATATAAAGAAGTGCATCAAATGATGTTGTTCCTTCAACACTCATTTGAATTGTTTTCATTGGATCTTGGTGATCATGAAATTTCTCTTGATAGAAACGAACGAGTTCTTCTTCACTTACATCATTCTTTGAACGTTTCCACAATGGAATTTGTGAGTTAATCGTTTCTCCTTCAAATTTAATTGGGAAGCGAACATAATCTGAATATGTTTTAACGAGTGATTTTAAATGATCACTGTCGAGGAATATTTCAAAGTCCTCTTCTTCGCTGCTTTCCTTAAGTGTACAAATAATCGTTGTACCTTGGGTGTCGCGCTCACTTTCTTCAACGGTGAATCCATCAATACCATTCGAAGTGAATTTAAATGCTTCTGAAGCTCCGTCTTTGCGTGAAATTACTTCTACCTTTGAACTGACCATAAAGGCAGCGTAGAAACCAACACCAAATTGACCAATGATATCAACTGAGGAATCGCCTTCCTCTAGTGCTTCTTTAAATTGTTTGGAATCACTTTTAGCAATGGTTCCAAGGTTTAGTTCAAGTTCTTTTTCATCCATACCAATACCCGTATCGGATATGATAATTTGTCTTAAGTCTTTATCAACACTCAAATCGATGACAAAGGAATCTTTGTCTTTTTGAGCTTTTGCATCTTGTAGTCCTTTAAAATAGAGTTTATCCAGTGCATCGGACGCATTGGAAATCAACTCCCTCAAAAAGATTTCTCTGTTTGTATAGATTGAATGAATCATTAAATCCAAAAGTTGTTTGGATTCTGCTTTAAATTGTTTTTTTCTTGCCATAGTACATCCTCCCTTTAGCACTCTTATATAGACTGTGCTAATAACATTTTATCGCAACAGAATTTTATGTCAAGTCTAGAGTGTCGAAACGTTTCTAATACTATCCCAAGAAACAGAGGCATCGCCTAAGTATAAGTACTCCTCATCGGCCATTCCTTCAAAGGGTCCCACAAGGTTATCAAGTAAGTTCCCGTTCTCATCGCGATGATTAAGTTGAATCGATATTTCTTTTGATTTCAAGAATGCCAGTTGCAATACTTTATCGATTTCATCACGGGTCATGAGTGGAAGTTCCTTAACTTCTTTGAGTGCACTCGCTTTTGCCT
>JAAYNU010000006.1 GCA_012520695.1 Erysipelothrix sp. | reverse complement strand
GTTGTGAATTGTTGAAGGATTGTCTCACGTCGTGTGTAGAAAGGATAATGAAGTAAACTGTAATCACAGTTTAAGAAATATGCTTTACACAACGATTCACCTGCACTGATGAAATAGAAGACAAAAATCACAGGGCCAACATTGTTGATGAGCTCATGGGGGAGGGGCTGATTAGAAGAGTCAAAAAAGATCAATAATACACTCACCGCAAGACCAATTAAAGCTAGAAATAGAACTTTCATTTTTAGGGGTTTTAACCACAAGTTTTGATGTCTCAACAGGAAGAGGCGATTCAAATATGAATATCCAGTATGGGATTCACCAATCGTCTTGGCTTTATCATACTCAATGTGTTCCTCTTTGACTCTGAACTGCTCTGTCATTAACTCTACGTTTTTATTAACCGCATCATTGCTGAGGTTGATTGAAGCAGTTGCGATACTTCCCACTAATTCAATATCGGGAAACTTCTTAATGTAATTAAATGAGTAAAGTGCAAGAAGTGATAAAGGAATGAGAGAAATCAGGATCAAAGGATTTTTTGGAATACTAGAGAAGGATAGGAAGACGATAGTTACAGCTCCGATAGATGGAATTAGCAAGAAATTCCATAGTTTACTCGGTTTTCTGTTCTTCCGCATTGTGTAGAGGCTGTATGCCTCGAAAATGAAGAACAAGAGAATCGTAATCACAGCAGCAAGGATACTCATGTGCTTGTAGTAATAGTTCGTTGTTGCGAATAGGAGCATCAATGCTGATACCACAATACTGATTAGTTTTTGTTTAAACTCGTACCAATAGACATCCTCATACGATCGTTTGAATGATTTAAGGAGTTGCCACTTAATCGGCTTGTCTATTTTTGAGATTGGTGAGAAGTAATACTGAAGGACACGAAATCCAACATAAGAAAATAAGATTAAAGGTTGTGTTACTTCATAGCTTAATCCATCAAACAACAGATCTAAAATAAAGGGTATGAAGTTCAAAAGAATGATTAAAGGCAGTGCGTTTCTAAACAAGAATTTAATTCCGTTAAAGATTGTGGTCACAACTCTCATGATACTCTTAAACGATTGATCCAAATATAGATAAGGATTGATGCGTTTACCAATAAGAGGAATCTTTCGAATGTAGTAAATAAAGCGGTTGGCACTTTCAGTGCTTCGCATTGTACGAATGAGTTTATTGTTCATGGTCTTCTCGCAGGATGTCTAAGATTTCAGTTTCGAAATCATCGTTGTGTAGTTTTGTGGAGTCAATGAGTTCCATTGAACCGTGGTGTAAAACAACTACCTCATCACAAATTTCCTTCGCAATCTGTAGGATGTGAGTTGAAAGAATCATAATGGTGTTCTCTTTTAAGGCTACAAGTTGTTGTTTCATTTCGATGGACGCAACCACATCAAATGAAGTGAGGGGCTCATCTAGAAGAAGAATTTTAGGTTGTTGGATGATGACGCACAGCATTTGAAGTTTATTTCGCATTCCGTGTGAATAGGTCTTAATGAGTTTGTCGCGATCATCCTTATTGATTTGGATTGTTTCGAAGTGGGCGTCGATATCTTTAACATCAAATCCTCGATCCGCATTAATTTCCAAGAAAAACTTTAAGAATTCATAGCCTGTGAGAAATTCAGGTAACATTGGGTTTGTATAAACGTAGCCAATGTCGCTGGGTTGAATATCCGTACCATCGTCAAATTGAACACTACCTCGATCCTTGGTAAGGTCTTGACTGAGGCAATTGAAGAATGTTGTTTTACCACATCCGTTACGGCCTAAGAGTGCGTAGATTTTCCCTTTCTCAAATTCCATGTTGATTGAATTCAATACAGTTACTTTGTCAAAAGCTTTCGATAGATCTTTAATGATCATTTTCATGGGTGTTAATCTCCTTATTTATTGCATTAAGTATACACTAGAATGAACGCGTTGTGTCATTAATGTAGGACAAAGTATCATAAATATTAAAAACAAATATAAGGTAGAGTTTTTATGAATGGTGATGGTGTTATTATCATTCTTAATTTCCCTGCCCAGTCTTTGGTAGACTAGGGTGTAATATTCATACATACATAAGGAGTATTCATGCGATGTCTCGTTTATGTAGTAAGGGATTACTGAGGGCATTTAAGGATAAGGAAGTGATTCAGAAGCGTTTTGGTGTTTCTGTTCGCGTTAAACCGATTCCTGATAATGATATTGAAGGTGCGATGGATACTCGTGTTTATAAATCTACGCGCTCGACTGCCTTCTTCATGAAGCTTGTTCCTAAAGGATTGTTTAAATTTAATAATACGCCAAAGTCCTTGGCACGTATTCGCAAGATCTTTGATTCTGTAGATTCTCATTCAATGGATTTGGATGTTAGTAAAGAATCTTTTGAAATTACGTCCTTTGATGGCACAGCCATTCCGATGCATCGATTTGAATCCAAACATACACTCGATGATGCACCGGTTCTGTATTTTATTCACGGAGGTGGATTCTTTGCGGGGAGTACAAATGTCATCAGTGAAGCAGTGAGTTTGTTGGTGGAGAATACTGGGATCATTGCCTATGCGATAGATTATCGACTGGCTCCAGAAAATCCGTTTCCAACTGGACATAAAGATGTGCTTGCTGGACTAGAGTCGATTTTTGAAAAAGAGGGCAAGAAGGTCTTTGTAACGGGGGATAGTGCGGGTGGTAACTTATCGGTTTATTGTTCAAACCAACATCCTGAAATGGTGAAAGGTCAGTTACTCCTGTATCCAACGCTTAATATGGGTGGCATCAAGGATGATTATGTGGATTATTCAGTGGATGATATTCCAGTATATGAAAAGCATAAGAAACTGATTATGCCTGGTATCTTAATATTCCAACAGGCTGCTGGCTTAATGGCGGAGCTTCTTGCGGTGGATGACATGATGAATCAAGACCTAACACCGTATATCGATGTGAGTCCTTTATCGCCTCCAACTTATATTTCTGTAGGGGAACATGATTTTCTTTCTATAGAGTCGATCGCATATGCTCGTAAGCTTCGTGATCTTGATGTCTATTGCGACGTCGCGATGTATTCCGGAATGGGGCATGCCTATATTGATAAGGTGGGTGTTTATCCGCAAGCAGAAGATTGTATCAATGAAATGGGTGAATTCATTTTGAGGTACTCTAATAATGATTAATATTGTGCTTCTTTGCGCTGGGGGAATGTCTACAAGTATCTTGGCTAAGAATATCGAAGAAGCAGCACTTGAGCTTGGCTTTGAATGTAAGGTTAATGCTTACGGTGTACCGAAAGCGCGAGATGTAGTCCTGAAGCGGACACAGTCTTGATTGGACCTCAGGTTCGATTCGCGATTAATAAGCTTAAGAAAGAATTCCCGACAAAGGATATCTCAGTGATTGATATGCGAGATTATGGCATGATGGATGGGAAGAATGTCATCAATACTATT
>JAAYNU010000096.1 GCA_012520695.1 Erysipelothrix sp. | reverse complement strand
GGTGTTAAGTCATATTCTCTTACGATTTCAGAACGTGGTTTTCCGTTATTATACAGTTGTACCATTTGCTGTTTAAATTCATCTGTATAATTTCTTCTCACTCGTCTTGTTTTAGTCATAATAATATTCCTACTTTCTTTGTATTTATTTTACCATGACCTTATCTTTTTGGTCCTAATTACTGTAACCTATCCAGGTCGTGGGGTTTATATCTCAGGACTACCTTATAGTTTAGAAAACTCACGCATTCTCTACCGTTCATTATTCTACTCACTTCAAAAAGAAGATGAGATCAATGTTTGGTTTGCGGCGAATGTGAACTGTGAGGTTAACGTTTACCCTGAAATTAAGAAAGCAGCTCTTGTGAACAATACGAATCTTCCTCTAACGACTGTCCTCTATGACGGTAGTGGAAAGGCTCATACGTATGATCTCAAACCTGCAGAAATTAAGTGGGAGGACTATGATGAAACAGGTACTATTAAGTAGTTTATATGCACTCATATTTATCGTTGGACTGACACTTGTGGTCATGGGTCAAAGAGCCATTGGGTATCTTTCACTCGCTATGATGATTACAGGTTTAGCGATGTTACTCTTTCTCATGTATACCTATAATAAAAAGTATAATGTCTAGACACTTTCTCCGGAAAGTGTCTTTTTAATGGTATAATATAAGGAGTTGAGGTGTCGTATGGAAAAGAAAAAAATGTCACTGGTAACGCTCTTTAAAGAGATGTTTCTGATGAGTAGTATGGCGTTTGGAGGAGGGTATGTTGTCATCAATATGCTCAGAGATACCTTTGTCAGTAAGTATGAAGTATTCGAGGAAGAGGATCTTTTAGATATGGCTGCGATTGCGCAAGCATCACCGGGTGCTATTGCGGTAAACTTAGCGACTTTGTCGGCTTCAAAAATTCGTGGAATTAAAGGACTGATTGTCAGTCTTGTGGGGACCGTATTACCACCCTTGATCATCATTGGACTGGTTTCACTGGTATACCAAGATCTTATTCAGAATGCAGTCGTTCTTGCGCTGTTTAAGGGCATGGAAGCGGGCGTAGCGGCTTCGATTCTCGTTTTAGTGATCGATATGTATAAAGATTTAAGGTTGACTGTAGCGCCTTGGATGATGTTACTGGTATGGGTGTCCTTAGTTCTAGCCTTAGTGTTTAAGGTACACGTTATCGCAATTATCTTTATGAACTTAGTCCTTTGCATTGTGATTTCAATGGCGGTGAATAAAGTATGATGGAACTATGGAATCTATTTATTGAGTTTTTAAAAATTGGGTTTGTGAGTATTGGAGGCGGCTATGCCAGTATTCCTTTAATACAAGATAACATTGTGAATATTCATGGCTGGATTGATTCACGCACCTTTATTGATGTGATTACGATTTCGCAAATGACACCGGGTCCACTCTCCGTGAACTTGTCTACCTTTGTCGGAATGAAAGTTGCGGGAATTCCTGGAGCCATCATTGCGACAGTTGGGGGTATTAGTACAGGTGTACTGCTCGCGAACAGTTTGTATCATCTCTACTTAAAATACAAAGAAAAAGAGGTCGTGAAGACCATCATGCAATCTCTTCGAGTATCATCGGTTGCTCTTATCTCAAATGCGGCCTTGGTCGTGATGAGTTTATTGCTGTTGGGAGAGTCGGGTGAGAGTTTTGATTTCAAGGCTCTTGGGATCTTCTTAGTGTGTTTAGTATTGATTAAAAAGTATCGATTAAAGATGGCTACCATTCTAGGAATCTCTGCATTTCTTGGATTCGTACTGTCTTTCATATAAAAAAAAGAAGCGATCTGGTTTTTCAAGCCAGGTCGCTTCTCAAAGGTGTTAGTTGAACATTGATATTTAAGTCATTTATTTACGGATAATTTAATGATTTCCTAAATACCTAATATTCAATTCATTGAAATAAAGTCTACATTTCTTAATGCAAATTTCTTTTCAATGTTCAACTGTCTATAATATACCATTGTATCCGCTTACAGTCAAGGGGAATACTCATATTTGAGCAAACAATTCTCATTTGAGACTAAATAGTTTATAATTATATGGAAAGCGATGTGATTAGGTGAGATGTCAATGGGTAAGAGATAATCAACTCGATATGGATTATCACGATCATGAATGGGGAAGTCCCTCTCATGATGAGCGTTATTTGTTTGAACAATTAATGCTGGAGTGCCAAGTTGCGGGCTTATCATGGGCAACTATTTTAGCTAAAAGAGAATCATTCAGAACCGCGTTTGATGACTTTGATGCTCATAAAATGGCTTCGTATGATGATCAAAAAGTAGAAGACTTAATGCTCGATGCGGGTATTATTCGCCATCGATTAAAAATTAAGGCCATGATCTCAAATGCACAAGCATACCTTGATATGCTCAGTGAGGGATTATCATTCAATGATTATTTCTGGGGCTTTGTAGACCATGAAGTGATTTTGCATATGGATGATAAATTTGTAACCCAGTGTGATTTATCGGATCGCATCAGTAAAGATTTAAAGAGAAGAGGCTTTAAGTTTGTGGGAAGTACGACCGTGTACGCATACCTACAAGCAGTAGGCATTATTAACGACCATGAAGTAAGTTGTTTTGTAAGGAGAAACCATGAGTAAAAATTACAGAGTTTTATTATATTATCATTATGTTCATATTGAGGATGCTGTTATGTTCAGAGAAGAGCACTTCAATCTATGTAAAGAATTAGGGTTGTTAGGGCGCATTATTGTGTCACACGAAGGAATTAACGGTACTGTTTCAGGTACCATTGAACAAACACAAGGCTACATTGACGCTATGAACAATGATCCTCGTTTTGCATCGATGCCCTTCAAGATTGATTTAGAAGAAGGCAACGTGTTCGCAAAGCTTCATGTTCGTGTCAAGGATGAACTTGTTCACCTGGGACTCGATAAAGATGTAAACCCATTAGAACTCACGGGTAACTACTTGAAGCCAACTGAATTCTTTGAACAAATGCAAGATGAAAACACCGTTGTCCTTGATGCACGAAACGACTACGAATATGACTTAGGTCACTTCCGTGGAGCGATTCGTCCGGATATCGAAGTATTCCGTGATTTACCAGAGTGGATCAAGGAAAACGAAAGCATATTAGAAGGAAAGAAAATTCTAACGTACTGTACGGGTGG
>JAAYNU010000095.1 GCA_012520695.1 Erysipelothrix sp. | reverse complement strand
CTTTAATAGTATTACATATTACGTAATAAACTCACCATTTCAATCGCACCGATTGCTGATTCATAACCTTTATTCCCTGCTTTGGAACCTGCACGTTCAATAGCTTGTTCAATATTGTCTGTTGTTAAGACGCCAAACATGACTGGAAGATCATGTTTTAGTCCAACGGATGCAATTCCCTTGGATACTTCACTGCATACATAATCATAGTGAGATGTTGCACCACGAATCACTGCTCCCAAACAAATCACGGCATCATATTTACCTGATTTTGCCATTTTTGAAGCAACTAGCGGAATTTCAAAGGCTCCTGGTACCCATGCAACCTCTACTGATTCATCACTTATATGATGACGTTTCAATGCATCTAGTGATCCTTCTAATAATTTTGATGTAATAAAATCGTTAAAACGTGCCACAACTATTCCAAACTTCGCTCCTTCTAATTGGAACGTACCTTCATATTTCTTAATTTGATTCATTTAATTTTCCTCCACTTAAATATCTAATAAATGATTCATTCGTGTCTTTTTAGTTTTTAAATACTTCGCATCATATTCATTTGATTCAACTTCAATCGCATTTCTATCAGAAATTTTAACACCTAAACCTAATAATTGATTGATCTTATCTGGATTGTTGGTCATTAACTGAACTGACTGTATACCTAAATCTCTTAGAATCTGAGCCGCAACTTCGTACGTTCTTTCATCTTCTTTAAACCCTAACATTAAGTTGGCATCGACAGTATCGTATCCTTGTTCCTGAAGTTCATAGGCTTTGAGTTTGTTTAATAAGCCAATACCTCTTCCTTCCTGTTTCAGATAGATAACAACACCATGCCCTGCTGTTTCGATTCGTTTCAAAGCAGTGTGTAACTGTTCGCCACAATCACAACGCTTTGACCCAAAAATATCACCTGTCAGGCACTCTGAATGAACACGAACCAAAACATGTTCTTGATCAAAAACATTCCCTTTAACAATCGCAACATGTTCTTGATTATTGCGCATATCACGATAACCCACCATCTTAAAATCGCCATATTCTGTTGGCAATTTGACTTCGGCCGATCTCTCAATGATTGAATTATGTTGAGCAATGTATTCTATTAAATCCTTTATTGTTATATACACCATATTATGATCTTTTGCGAATGTCACAAGTTCGGGTTGCTTCATCATCGTTCCATCTTCAGCCATAATTTCACAACACAATCCAATTTCTTTTAAGTCAGCCAGTTTCATTAAATCAACCGTTGCCTCAGTGTGGCCGTTTCGAACAAGAACACCGCCCTCTTTAGCGATTAGAGGAAACATATGACCAGGTCTTCGTAAGTCCTCAGGTGAAATTGAATCTTCAGTCATTTTCAATGCGGTTATACTTCGCTCAAATGCGGAAATACCCGTAGTAGTCGAAACATGATCCACAGACTCTGTAAATGCTGTTTCGTGATTATCGGTATTCTTTTCTACCATTGGCTTAAGATTCATTTTTGATGCCAATGACTCACTTAAAGGCATACAAATAAGTCCTTTACCATAGCTTGCCATAAAATTAATATTTTCTGGTG
>JAAYNU010000094.1 GCA_012520695.1 Erysipelothrix sp. | reverse complement strand
TATAAATCATGAAACCATAGAATACCAAGACAAAGTCAAAGAACAGGCGAGATTGAAGTTTGAAAAGATGGAACAGAATAAAAGACACGATACCCACTGCACTGATTGTCTTTACTTCCATTTTGACATATTCAGCCAGGAACTCTTCAGACTTACGTTTTCGCACTTGTAAAACCAGGGATAAGATTGCGACAAGAAATAGAGCGTAATAGACAATATAGTAATAATTACCGATCATTCCAACAATAGAAAAACCGATAAGTATGGCGGCAATGGAAATGAGAAAGGTCATAGCAATGTCTCCTTGTGTATATTCAGGCTATTGTACCAAATCCAAGCCCTCTGAGTCAAATCAGGCTTATCTAATAAAAACAATCGCCACTTTATGAAGTGGCGATTGTTTTACTTATCCTTTGATTTTCCTTGGTTTTTAACACTGTCCATCTCTTCTTTGAGAGTCGCTTCATCAGCGAGGTAGTATTTCTTATTGACGTGGAAATCTTCATCAAATTCATATACTAACGGAATTCCGGTGGGTATATTTACATCCATGATCTCGTCGTTACTCAATTCTTCAAAGTACTTAACGAGTGCCCTGAGTGAATTACCGTGGGCAACGATAAGAACGCGTGTTCCTTCTTGAACCTTTGGCTTAATGTGTTTATTGAAATATGGAATAACGCGGTCAATGGTTGTTTCTAATGATTCGCCCAGTGGTAATTTCTTAGTAGATGCACCGCGGTACATTATCATATTGTGAGGTGATCGATCATCATCTTCATCGAGTAGCGGTGGCAATGTACCATAAGAACGCCTCCAAATATGAACTTGTTCCTCACCGAATCTTTCGGCAGTTTCTTCTTTGTTTAATCCTTGAAGTGAACCGTAGTGTCGTTCATTGAGATGCCAATCCTTATGAACGGGAAGCCATGATCGGTCCATTTCATCTAATACAATATCAAGTGTATGAATAGCGCGTTTCAAATATGATGTATAACAAACATCAAAATCAAAGCCAGCGTCGCGCAGTGCTGCGCCACCCGTTTTTGCTTCAAGTCTACCTTTATCTGATAATTCCACATCTGTCCAGCCAGTAAACAGATTCTTTCGATTCCATTCACTTTCACCGTGTCGTACAAGTACAAGTTTCATGATCATTACCTCCCTTTATGTATTCTATTCTACACCTTTTTGATACCTAAGGGCAAATTGTTTGTTTATAACATACCCATTTGGTAAACTATTATAGGAATTAAATTACAGGAGGACATAGTATGTCAAATTTATTTAACGCATTATCAGCACGTCGTTCACGTTACGGTATCTCAAAAGAGACAGGAATCACTAACGAAGCAGTGCAAAAACTTGTTGAGGAAGCAATCCAACTCACACCATCCGCATTCAACGCACAAACACAAAGAGCAGTTGTATTATTCGGTGAAAACAATGAAAAATTCTGGGATCTTACAAGAGACGAACTTCGAAAAGTAGCTCCTGCAGAAGGATTTGAAAACACAATCGCAAAATTAAACTCATTTAAAGCAGGTCAAGGAACAATTCTTTACTACATCGATACAGCTGTAGTGACAGGTCTTCAAGAACAATTTGCTTTATATGCAGACAACTTTCCAGTATGGGCTGAACAAGAAAATGGAATGTTCCAATTAGTAACTTGGACAGCATTAACTGAAATCGGTTTAGGGGCATCAGTTCAACACTATAACCCAATCGTAGATGCTGCTGCACAAGAAGCATTCAATGTTCCTTCAACTTGGAAACTAGTCGCTCAAATGCCTTTCGGTAAAGCAATTGATGAAGTTGCTCCTAAAGAATTAGCACCAGCTGCTGACAAAGTAATCGTATTCTAATCTCATGAACTCCTTGGGGGGTTCTTTTTTTAATATCTAAACTTCTTTGTATTACAAAGTATATTTGATGTATAATCAAAGGTATACCAAAGGAGCGAAATTAATGAAACTAACTAAAGAGGAAAAATCGTGGATTCTATACGATGTTGCGAATTCGGCTTTCATACTAATTATTACAGCTACATTACCGATCTATTTTAGAAGTCTTGCAGAAAGTTCAGGGGTAAGTCCTAATGTTGTGACGGCGTGGTGGGGATCCGCGACATCAATCGCATTATTCTTACTGGCATTGGCTTCACCGTTTCTCGGTGCGATTGCCGATTATAAGGGGTATAAGAAGAAGTTATTCTTTGGTTTCTTAATGCTAGGAATCTTAAGTTCATTCTTATTCGTAATCGTTGATCAATGGCAAGCATTCTTATTTCTATATATAGTAGCGCGTATTGGCTATTCTGCCACAAACGTCTTCTATGACGGAATGTTGGTGGATGTCACCACCAATGAGCGCATGGACCATGTATCATCAATGGGCTATGCACTGGGTTATGTTGGTAGTACCATTCCATTCGTCATTGGATTGGTATTAATCTTCTTTAATGAAGCGATTGGAATTTCAGTGGGTCTTGCGACTCAGCTGTCCTTTATCATCACAATTATTTGGTGGTTCCTTCTAAGTATTCCATTACTTAAGAATGTGAAACAAACATATTATTTAGAACACCAACCACAAATTGTGAAAACATCGTTTAAGCGTGTTATTCAAACATTCAAGGATATTAAGAAAACACCCAAGCTCAAGTACTTCATGCTTGCGTATTTCTTCTATATTGATGGTGTGTATACAATCATCTCAATGGCAACATCCTTCGGGGGAGAAGTTGGTATTGATGATACCGCAATGCTACTGGCACTGCTCTTAACGCAGTTCGTTGCGTTCCCATTTGCAATCTGGGCATCAAAACTTGCGAAGAAATTTGGTTCGCTCACAATCATTAAAGTATGTATTATTATTTATGGATTCGTCGCTGTGTTTGGGTTCTTCCTAGCACACGAGTGGCAATTCTGGATGCTCGCAATTATTATTGGGATGGCACAAGGGGGCGTTCAGTCCTTGTCTCGTTCTTACTTTGGACAAATGGTTCCGAAAGAGAAAGCAAATGAATACTTCGGGTTCTTTGATATCTTTGGAAAGTTTGCGGACTTTATGGGACCGATGCTTATTACGTTCTCATCTCTTGTATTTGGTCAGTCAAAATATGGAATCTTGTTCCTGGTGATTTTGTTTGTCATCGGTTACTCCTTCCTTAATAAAATAGAACCTGATACGATCTAAGAAAGTCTATCGACTTTCTTTTTCCTTGCTTCCAACAAGCAATTGAATGCGACTCCTACCAGTGATATAATCAACGTAGGAGATGATATCATGATCACACCGCCTCTATTTATTAATTCATGCATTAAAAGCATCAATTCATCTGGATATGATGCTTTTCTTGTGGGAGGTTGGGTTCGTGATGCTTTATTGGGGATTGAAAGTATGGATTTTGATATTTGTACTTCTGCGCATCCTGATATCATCAAGGAATTATTTAATCATGAAGACCTGAATCTTCAAGCACAATCTTTGGGAAGTGTTTCGTTTATTCATGAGGATATGAATATTGAATTCACAACGTATCGTAAAGAGTGGGATTATACCAACGGTCGTCATCCCAATGAAATTGAGTTTGTCAATAATTTAAAGACAGACTTATTAAGAAGAGATTTTACGATTAATACGATTTGTTATCACCCTACTGAAGGCGTGATAGATTTACTGGGTGGAGTGAATGATTTAGAGGCTGGGGTACTGCGCATGGTGGGGGATCCTGGTGTTCGTTTAAATGAGGACCTTTTACGCATCGTTCGATTGTTTCGATTCAAAGCCCAGTTGGGTTTTGAGATTGAGGAGTCACTTCTAAAAAGTGCTTATGCTTTAAGTCCTAAACTTATGTCACTGCCGCCGCAATCATGGCGCAAAGAGTTCTTTAAATTATTGCTTTCAGATTATTTTCTTCCTGTAGCACTAGACGACTATTTTATACTGGGAGCATTGATCCCTGATTTGGGCTTGGCGCATGAATTTGATCAACTGAATCCGTATCACTCGTATTCCTTGTATGAACATTCTGTGCGTGTATGTGCACTGCTTCCCAAACGCCTTGATTTAAGGATCGCGGGATTATTTCATGACTTGGGTAAGTTAAGGGTGCAAGTGATTGATGAGGATGGCATTGGCCATTATCGAACGCATGCCAGTGTTTCGCGTGAAATCATGCTTGAGTACTTACCTCAGTTTGAACTGGGCAATAAGATGAATGCTTGGATCTTGGACTTGATTCAATATCATGATTATAAACTTGAGGAGTCACGTCAATCGATCTATGCATTTACGTATCGTTTTGGTGAAGCCTTCTTAAGGGATTTATTGCTTCTTAAGATTGCGGATAATACCACAAAAACCGAATTGGCTGCGTATCAAGTGGAACGATGTGCTGTCTTTTCATCCCTCTTGGATGAAGTGGTGAATCTTCCTCTTGTTGTAAGTAATTTAATGATTGGTAATGATGATGTATTGGCCTTGGGCGTTCCACAGAATAAAGTGGGCAAGGTTTTAAAGACTGTACTGGATAATTTAGTTGCGGGTGATGTTGATAATGAGCGTGACCTTCAACTTAGAGAGCTTAAAAAGGTGATTAACAATGGAATATATTAAATTAAAGGATATTAGAAAAACATATCAAGTTGGGGATATTGAGATTCATGCTGCTGATGGCATTAATTTTGAAATTCCGCGTGGTCAGTTTGTGGTCGTTGTAGGGCCTTCAGGGGCTGGTAAGACAACGGTCATGAATATACTGGGGGGAATGGATTTGCCGACGTCTGGCAGTGTTTTTGTGGACGGTAAAGAGATATCAACGATGAAGGATAAAGGTTTAACGCAGTATCGTCGTGATGATGTGGGTTTTGTCTTTCAATCCTATAATTTAATTCCAAACCTCACAGCGCTTGAGAATGTGGAACTCGCAACTCAAATTTGTAAGGATGCGAAGGATCCCGTTAAGATTTTGAATCAAGTGGGTCTGGCTGATCGTACAAATAACTTTCCTGCTCAAATGAGTGGGGGAGAACAACAACGTGTTGCGATTGCGAGAGCCATTGCGAAGAATCCGAAAATACTGCTTTGTGATGAACCTACGGGTGCTCTTGATACCGAAACAGGTAAACAAGTGCTGAAGGTCTTGCGTGAGTGTTCGGATGATTTTGGTATGAGTGTGATGATTATTACGCATAACCCGATGATTGCTCAGATGGCAGATCGCGTTATTGAAATCAAGAATGGTAAAGTTGAAACGGATTATGTCAACGATACCGTGATGGCTGTGGATGATATTTCATGGTAAAAGATATCCTACGAGAAATTAAACGAAAATGGTTTCAGTTCGTTGCGATCGCATTAATTACAGCCCTTGGTGTTGGTTTTTTCGTGGGGATTCAGGTTACGGGCTATAATATGAGATTAACGGGTGATATTTATACTGAAGAGGCGAACATACTCGACCTACAGATGCTTTATACGCTTGGATTTGATGAGGCGATGATTGAAGAAATCAGGGACTTGACTGATGTTGAAGTTGCGGGTGTCAAAAACTTTGATGCATTTACGAAATCGGAGCATCTTGATGATGTCCTTCATATTATTGAACTGGATTCTTATACAGAAAAGGATTTAACGCTCATTGAGGGGCGATTACCTAAAGATGATTTGGAAATTGTGGTAGACCATCAACTTTTTCTACAGGAAAAGGTTAATTTGGCTGATACGATTAGAGTTGTAGGGAATGATATTATTGAGGACCATACGTCTGTGGTAGTTGGATTTGTGGATTCAAGTTTATACTTAAACCTTGAGCGCGGACAGACAAGACTGGGTAGTGGGTCGCTTGCAGGGTTTGCCTATGCAGTTGGGACACCTTATAAAGAAGATATCATGATATCGGTTAGAATCATCAGTGATCATCCAGAGGAAACGAAAGCACTGATTAAGGATCATGAACAAGAATTAATTGATCATCGCTTTGATCGCATCATTGCGCCTAAGATTGTGGAACTTGAGGATGCTCAGATTGAACTGGATCAAGCGCGAGTGGATGCTCAAAATGAGTTTGCTTCACAGTGGCAGCGCATTGTGCGTTCTCAAAATGAACTTGAGGATAAGAAGCAGGAGGTATCCTTAGGGATTGCGGAGATTGCCTCAATGAGTTTTGAGGGTAGTTTAAGTGAACAACTAGCTGCAGCGAAGGCCAATTCTAAGGAAGTCTTGGATCTTGCGATTGCAGAACTGAAGACTCAGCGTGAAAAAGCACTATTACTGCCACCTGAACATCAAGCTCCAGCTCTTGCACAAATTGATGCAGGGATTGCGGAGGTTGAAGCAAATCGTGTTGTACTTGATGGTGCTTATAAAAAAATGGACGAAGCGATTGGTTTAATCAGTGAGGGTGAAGTTCAACTGTCTAATGCGCGTTCGAGTTATTATTCTGCGAAGAGGGAAGTTGATGCGGAGCTTGCTGCAAATCAAAAGAAGATTGATGATGGGTATGTAAAAATTGATGAAACGTCGCATGGTTCGATGTTTATTATGAATCGTTCTGAAAGTATTATTGGTTATGATGATTTCTATCAGGATAGTGAACGTATTGAAGGAATCGGGAAAGTATTCCCTCTCATTTTCTTTGGTGTCGCAATTCTTGTGACGCTCAGTACGGTGAGTCGTATGGTTGATGAGAGTCGTATGCAGATTGGTGTTTATAAGGCTTTGGGTTATTCTTGGATTTGGACTTCGATGAAGTTTGTGGGCTTTACGCTTCTTTCATGGTTATTGGGGAGTATCGTTGGGTTAATCATTGGGTTCTACCTGATTCCGGTTCTTATTTATGATGCGTATCGTATTATGTACCTCACGCCTGCGCTTGAAGCTGGGTTTGTGTGGTCGTATGCGATTGTGCCCTTGGTCTTGAGCTTTGTTTCTTCGGTTGGGGTTGCTTTGTATAAATCTCAGTCGGTTTCTCGTGAGACGGCTGCGCTCTTAATGGTGCCTCCGGTTCCTAAGGGTGGTCAAAGAATTATTCTTGAGCGTGTTGGTTTTCTTTGGAAGCGTTTGAGTTTCTTGTATAAGGTAAGTCTTAGAAACTTGTTTAGAAATAAATCGCGTTTCTTAATGACCATTGTTGGTATTGGTGGGTGTTGTGGGCTTCTTCTTACGGGATTTGGTTTAAAACATTCTATTTATTCTATTGTTGATAAGCAGTTTGATGAAATCATTAATTATGATGGTGTTGTTGCGTTCCAACATGATTGGGATGATGAGGGTATGTTTGTGGATCGTGCCATGCTTCACTCTGATAATGTGAGTGTGAATGGTTTAGATGTCAGTATCTATGCTGCGGATTCAGTGTCTGATTTGTCTCGATTAATTCACATGAAGGATTATGAGTCGGGTGAGGATGTTGTGATTGGTAATAATACGGTTGTGCTGACTCAAAAGCTTGCGAATTATAATGGATTGTCTATTGGTGATGAATTTGAGGTCTTGCGAGATTCGAAGGTTTATACGTTTACGGTTGGTGAGATTGTTGAGAACTATATCGCTCATTATATCTATATTGATCAGGGGTATTATGAATCGCGGATTGAAGAAGTAGTGGATTCAAATCTTGTGCTCTTTCAGTATGCTGGGGATACGGATTTATTGACAACTGATCTTCTTCAGGATGATGATGTCTTGAGTGTCAATGTGTTAGGGAATCTTAAGACGAATTATCTTAAGATGATGGGGAACTTTGATATTGTGATTCTCGTCATTGTAGGGGCTGCGTTTGCGCTTGAACTGATTGTATTATTAAACCTTATCACCATGAATATGTCGGAGCGTTCGAAGGAACTTGCGACTTTAAAGGTTCTGGGATTTTATCCTAAGGAGTTGAGTTCATATATCATGCGTGAGAACATCATTCTAACGGTTCTGAGTTTGGGTGTAGGGCTCATCTTTGGTAGGTATTTACATCAGTTTGTGATTGTGAGTGCTGAAATCAATATGTTGTCCTTTAATAAGGAGATTCTTTGGTCAACGTATGCATTGGCTGTTTCGCTAACATTCGGTATGTCGGTGTTGATTAATCTTCTGATGGCGCGTCATGCGAACAAGGTGAATATGGCTGAGGCTCTCAAAATGTGTTAGTGTCAAGCGGGTGTGGGAATAATAGTAAATTTATTGATTGTATACCATTTAAAAATTATTAGTTCTGAGATATGAAGCCTTTCAACCAGTTTGATCTGGAGGATTTATCAGAACTATTTTTTTGTTCAAACATCGAGAAATCAAATTCTTCTTTTGAGACTGTGACGTGTTTATTTGAGTGTGGCAAGTCGAATGTATCTAGATATAAATTCATGAGGTCAACTCCATTTCGGACCCCGTCAGTAAGTATTAAGTATCGCCTTAAATTTTCTCTAGCATAAGCCTTTGGTCTGCTAGTTAAAGGAGCTGCAAGGTTGTGAGAAATTTGACCTTCCATACCGCAACCATGATAATCCGGTTGTAGTGATCTTTGTATTGCGTTCCAATTGTTTTTTATATAGTCCATTTTAGAAATCGCAGATTCGCTTCTGTGTTCATTTGACTCTAGTAAAATTAAACTCTCAGCGATTTTTTTGAAATCCTTTTTGTTGTTTCCATTTATATAAGATTCAGCAATCCAACGTTCATCGGCATCAAGTAGCATTAAGCGTAGAGCCTGTTTGTAGTGAAATTTATCCAGGTAGTAAATAGATTTTGGTATTGTCGAAGTTGAGGCAGTAATCCATTTTGCACCATCTCCAGATATATGAATATTTTGTATTTTGTCAATGTCATATCGTTGACTAATTATATCCAACACATTGTTCCAGAAATCACCATCTATGCTGGAGTAGACTATTCTATTCTGCAAGGTATTACGCTTACCCTGCGTCTCTATATCGTCGTAAATAACGGCCTGTTTAACCATTACATTGACTGTTAAGCCGCTTTGTCTTACCTGACTAGGTTCGCCTTGGAGATGTACATATTTCTCATCAGCCATGATATAAATATCTGATGGGGTGTTTTCAACTTCTGTGTATGAAGGTTTAATTAATGCAATATTCTTCAAAACGTTATGAACAGTTTGTCTAGAAATATTGAAATTATTCTTTTCTTCTTTTGTCGAAAAAATTGAAAATATTCTTTGTCCTACAAGTTCACCTGTCTTTATCATTGAGTTTTGAGTGGCGTGAGTTTCAGCAATCATTGCTTTTACACAAGGGTCGTACTTGTCATACCTTGGAAGTCCAAGTTTCCTATCAACATAGGTGAAGCAGCTTTTTGTACTACGACATTGATAAATAGTTCTTCTGTAGGTTATTACTCCGACTGGCGTAATAATAGTCCGCTCGCGGGTATCCTTGACGTAGAAGCTTTTCAGCCTGTTGGGAGAATTTTTAAAATCTAAATCCATTTTATTAATCAGTTCAACCATTATATTTCTTCCTAGTTCCTGGAGAACATCAGAAACTTTTTCTATGCTGTTCGTATAATTTCTTATTGTGTATGATTGGTTGGTTGGATCCACTACTGAGCTAAAAACTTCCTTCGTTTCATCAATTAGTTTATTCAAATATGAATTATAGATTGTTTGTGGTAAAATGAGCATGAGATTTATCCCTTCCTTGTTGGTTGTACATCAAGTATACAGGATAAATCTCTTTTTCTATTCCCACACCCATTTTACGCTATCCAAAATGTAGTACTATTGACATGTATAGGTCTTTTTCTGTATAATTCATATTAGAAAGTTTTAAAATGGAGGAATCAATTAGTGGTAAACAGTGACGGGGACAGTTGTCCCAGGTGTATTAATGAAAGTGCTCATAGTATAGGGGGCATTCAATAATGATGACACAAGTAGGAATTTTAGTTGGGTTAATCTTATTAAATGCGTTTTTTGCGGGGAGTGAACTTGCATTTATTTCAATAAATAATAATAAACTCAAGAATATGGTTGAAAACGGGAACAAGAAGGCGCGCTTAGTGTTAACACTTAAGGAAAGACCGAATAAGTTCTTGTCGACAATACAAATTGGTGTTACTTTAGCAAGTATTCTATCGGGTGCCGCGGCAACCGAAACATTTGCTCAGTTTCTAACACAGTTAGTTGTTTCAACAGGCGTAGCCTCAGAAGCAATCGTTAAACCAATTGCCTTTCTTGTGGTGACACTGGTTATTATGTTCCTAATGCTTGTCTTTGGTGAATTAGTTCCAAAGCGTATTGCAATGAAGAATCCGGAAAGATTTACATTCTTTGTAATCTATCCGATTTATTACTTAGCAAAATTTACAACGCCATTAGTTCATTTATTATCTTTTTCTACCAACTTGGTCTTGCGTTTGATTGGGATTGATCCTAACAGCGTTGATGATGAGGTAACTGAAGAAGAAATTCGATTGATGGTTGATGCTGGTGAAATAAACATTCAAGAAAAAGAAATGATTAACAATATTTTCGAATTTGATAACATTGATGTTGCGGACATTATGACCCATCGTACGGATATTGTAGGGATTGACTCTACGTCTTCGTTTGAGGACATTATGAATCTTGTGGATGAGGAGCGTTATACGCGCTACCCAGTTTATGAGGAAAGCATTGATAATATCATTGGGATCATTCATTTACGTGATTTATTGCGTTATATGAAATTCTCAAAAGAGGTCTTCGATATTAAGGATTTGATTCGTCAACCTTATTTCGTACCGGATTCAAAACGAACGGATGAACTTTTCCGTGAATTACAATCCAATAAAACTCACATTGCTGTCGTTATTGATGAGTATGGTGGTACTGCTGGTATTGTAACGATGGAAGACATGATTGAAGAAATCATGGGGAACATCATGGATGAATACGATATTGATGAAGTTGAACATGACATCGTTCAGGTTCATGAAGATGAATACTTGGTGGATGGTTCTGCGGATATTGAAGATTTAGAAAATATCTTAGGCATTGATTTACCAATCGATGATTATGATACAGTGAGTGGTTTCGTTATTGGTGAAATCGGTCGAATCCCTACAGCGGAAGACGTTGAAGGCGATGAGTCTGATGTTGAATTTCATGGTTACAAGTTCTCAATCTTAGAGCTTGATGAAAAAACCGTTTCGAAAGTTCGAGTCATTAAACTCGATAAGAATGATGATAATAATCCAGAATCTTAATTGATTCTGTTTTTTTTTTTACAAAAAAAGAGACCTTATGAGGTCTCCTTGAGATCTTTAGCGATATCCTTGAGTCGGATGCTTTTAAGATGCTCTTCAAATAAATTATCAATGGGTGTATAAAGGCCATCGCACAGAGCAGCG
>JAAYNU010000093.1 GCA_012520695.1 Erysipelothrix sp. | reverse complement strand
TCCACGTGATCCAAGTGATAACTTTGATGCGATCGTTGAGATTCGTGGTGCAGCGGGTGGTGATGAAGGAAACATCTTTGCGGGTGACCTTTATCGTATGTACACGCGTTATGCAGAATCATTGGGATATAAATGTGAAGTAACTGAGTCCAGTGAAGCTGAGGCAGGTGGTTATACGCTTATATCATTCGTGGTTAAGGGTGATGAAGCTTACCGTCACTTCAAATTTGAATCTGGGGCGCATCGTGTTCAACGTGTACCGAAGACTGAAACTCAGGGGCGTATTCATACATCCACTGCGACAGTTCTTGTTTTACCTGACGTTGAAGATGGTGGTTTTGAAATCGATCCTAATGATTTAGATATCGATACGATGCGTTCAAGTGGTGCGGGTGGTCAGCACGTTAATAAAACTGACTCTGCTGTTCGTATTGTGCATAAGCCAACGGGAATCACTGTTAAGTGTCAAGATGGTCGTTCACAACATGCCAACCGTGACCAAGCGATGAAGATCATCTATGCGCGTGTTTATGAAGAACATCAACGCATTGAAGATGAGAAACGTAGTGCTCATAATAAATCAATCATTGGTAAGGGAGATCGTTCTGAAAAAATCAGAACGTATAACTACCCACAAAACCGTGTTTCAGATCACCGTATCGGATTAACTCTTCAGAAACTTGACATCATTATTGATGGTAAGTTGGATGAGGTTGTTGATGCATTGATCGAGCGTGAACAAACAGAAATGATTGGATCATAATGACGTATAAAGAACTGATGAGTAATGCAACGGAGCTCTTAGGCGCTTCGAATGTATATACGGGCTTCGCTCGTGTTTTAATGCTCGAATTAATGAATGAAAAAGACATGGATATGTATGCATTGATTGATGAATCTGCGGATGCGTCGTTCAGTGCTGATTATGATGCGAAGATTGACCTTTTGTGTCAGGATATTCCTTTGGGACATGTCCTAGGATATGAATGGTTTTATGGCTATAAGATTGGTGTTAATGAAGACGTATTGATTCCTCGTGGTGAAACTGAGGAGTTGGTGGGATATGTCCTTGCTGACATCGATGAATATTTCAGTGGTGACCTGACTATTGCGGATGTTGCGTGTGGTTCGGGTGCTATTGGTATTGCCTTAAGTAAGGAACTGAATGTTCCGGTCTATGCATCGGACATCAGTGAAGCTGCTTTAGTGGTTGCGAAGCAAAACGCTGTTTCAAATGAAGCGGATGTTGAGTTTCGTTTAGGTGACATGTTAGAACCGATGTTTGATTTAAAACTCGATGTTTTGGTGTGTAACCCTCCTTATATTAAGAATACAGAGCACATTCAAAGTTCTGTTCTCAGTAATGAACCACATGTCGCTTTATTTGGCGGCGATGATGGACTCTTTTTTTACCGACGCGTTTTTGAAAATGCGAGTAAGGTGATGAAAGAACGTTCAATGATGGCGTTCGAAATTGGTTTTGACATTGGTGAAGCGGTCGTTAGTTTAGCGCGATCATTTTTCCCTTCTGCTGAAATCGTATTAAAACAAGACATTAATGGCCTTGACCGAATGGTTTTCGTTTTTTTCGGTATTAAACAAGGGACTTAGTGTCTTTTTTTCGCCATCTTATGATAATATTATAGTGAAAGGAACTTAGGGGATGGATACACTTAAATATCGTAAAGACGATTTGAATGAATTAGTTGAAATACTTAAAGACGATGGTATGGTTGCGATACCGACCGACACTGTTTATGGTCTTGCGATTAAGGCCAGTAATTCTGAGAATTACGCTTCTTTGGTTAAGGCTAAGGGGCGGCCTGAAAATAAACCGTTTCCATTGATGGTTTCATCTTATGAACAAATTGAAGAACTCGTTGAACTTGATTCAAGGGCTCGTAATTTGATGCATAAATTTATGCCAGGTGCTGTAACGTTTATTTTTAATAGAAAAGAATCAGCCTTTGAATTTTTGGGAGAACAAAAGACTCTCGGAATTCGAATGGCAGATGATCCTTGGGTTCTGAGTTTAATTGATCAACTTGAATCTCCAATTTGGTTACCTTCCGCGAATGTATCTGGAATGGAAACAGCCATATCTTCGGATATGGTGAAGGAGCAACTTAACGGTCGAATCAAAGCCTATGTTGAAGGTGTGTGTCAGGGAGGTCGTTCTTCTTCCGTATTTGATTTAACACAAAAGAACATTGTCTGCTTAAGAGAAGGAGATATCACGTTAAATGATATCTTAGAAGGAGAGAAACAATGAGAATAGCGATTTCAAGCGACCACGGTGGCTTTGAACACAAACAATTACTAATTGAGGCGATAAAAGCGATGGGTCATACTGTTGAAGACTTTGGTGTCTATGCTGATGAGAGTGTTGACTATCCTGATTTTATCTATCCTGCCGCTAAGTCGGTTGCATCTAACAGTAATGATTTAGGTATTATAATTTGTGGCACTGGCATTGGGGCATCAATTGTTGCGAATAAAGTGCGAGGGATTCGATGTGCTTTAGTTACGAGCGTGGAAGTTGCTCAGTTAACGCGTGAACACAACGATTCTAATGTATTGGCTTTAGCTGGTCGCACCACTGATTATGAAACGAATTTAGCGATTGTTAAGGCTTGGTTGGAAACACCCTTCAGTGAAGGGGACCGCCATAAACAGCGCATTCAAAAAATAAGCGACATTGAAGTCAAGGAGGACAGAAAATGAAAGATTTAGAGATCCAGAAGGTTATTGAACAAGAGGAGCAAAGACAACTTGAGCACATCGAGTTAATTGCATCTGAGAACTATGTTTCAAACCAAGTACTCGAGGTATCGGGGAGTATTTTAACAAATAAATATGCAGAAGGTTATCCAGGTAAACGCTACTACGGTGGTTGTCAATTTGTGGATATAGCCGAGGATCTCGCGATCAATCGCATGAAAGAAATTTACGGTGCTGAGCACGTAAACGTTCAACCTCACTCAGGTTCACAAGCGAACATGTCTGTCTATATGACAATCCTAGAACATGGCGATGCTGTGTTGGGAATGGATTTAAATGCTGGGGGTCACTTGACTCACGG
>JAAYNU010000092.1 GCA_012520695.1 Erysipelothrix sp. | reverse complement strand
TGGCGTCACAATCAATACAACAACAATACTCTTAAGGATCGTTGAAATTGAGATTGCGCCAAGAATATAATCGAATGCGGGTGTCCCTGTTTTATCGAAAATATCTTGTGCATACACAATGTATAACATGAAATAAACACCGAAGGTATTCGTTAAGTTAGCAAGTAGTGCAGATGCCATGATTCCAAATTTAGAATCCTTTTCAAATAGTTTACTCACTGAATATGCCGCCACGGGAATTAATACTCGCGGAAGAACCGATACTAAAGGATTCACGAAAAACGGATCCAGAATTGAAGTCGGTGCTGTCAGAGCAATAAAAAGTGATGTTAGTGCGAAAGATAAGGATACGAAAATACCTGAGCTTAGGCCAAGTGTTAATGCCGCAACGATCGCTGGGATGTGCGCAATTGTCACACTCACAATCGGTAGTCTCAAAGTGCCCAGGGGCGTATACATCATTACGATGGTAAGGGTCATAAACATTGCGGTCGCAATCATATTTCGTGTCTTGTTAGTTTGTTTCATAGGAGTCTCTTTTCTTAATCTATGTCTATTATACTGATATAATCTATAATCGCAAGTAGAGCGATTGAACAAATAAAAATCTCAACCTAAGGCTGAGATTTCTTAATCCAGTGGTTTCTGTCGGTAGTTCCCTTCAATGCGCTCAACTGATGAAATTTCAATGAAGGCTTTTTCATCGGCTACCTTAATCGCATTGACTATTTTATTCACTTCAAAGTCATTCGCAACTAAGTAAAGAATGCTTCGATGTTCTTGCTTAAACACACCGATCCCTTCGGTCATTGTGATACCGTGGCGTGTTGTATCAAGAATTGCTTTTGATACATCATCAGCGTGGGTAGTAATGATATTGATACTGGAGAGCTTGTATCGATCATGGTAAGTATCCACAATTTTAGTCGATACCACTTGATAAATAATTGAATAAAAAGCAAGGTCCCAGTTATACTGCCATCCTGAATAGATCAGTAAGGCTGCGTTGAAATACATAATCTTGTCCCATTGTGGTTTATTCTTCACCATGGAATAATAAATCGCAATGAAATCAGTCCCACCAGCCGAGCCATTGGCCTTTAGTGCTAAGGATGAACCCATACCATTCAAGATCCCACCAAATATAGGTATGAGAATATCATCATGTGTGATGGAAAAAGAAGGTATGATTTCAATGAAAATCGACGTTAGGATAACATGTAAAAAAGAAAGCGCGAGAAATTTCTTACCCAGTTTGTTGAATACAAACGAGAGCAGGATAGTGTTCAAAATTAAATAAACAAGACCATATGATAGTGTAATCCCCAGTCTTGAACTCGATTCCATTAAGATCAGTTGCGAGAGCCCGGACATACCCGCAGGTATGAGATTTCCTACTCTTACAAACTGTGTAACCGCAAGCGCAGAAAATAACGCTCCCATAACGACCAACACAATATTTATCGGTTTGATCAGCTTTAAATTTTTCATGTTTACCCCTTAATTATTCATCACAATTATTACATTCTTCAAATTCTTTTTCTCTTAGGCCTTGAGCCGTTGCGATGCATTCGATTTGAATCTTAGCACCCTTAGGCAAAGCACTCACCGCAACACAGCTTCGAGCTGGATACGGATGCGAGAAGTAAATAGCATAGATTTGATTCATAGCATCAAAGTCATTCATGTCTGCTAGGAAAATAGTTGTTTTAACGACGGATGATAAACTACTTCCTGCTTCTTCCAGAAGGATTTCGATATTATCAATCACCTGCATAGTTTGTTTTTTAATTGACTCATTCACATTGCTTGGAAGCTGACCTGAGAGATAAATCATTGCCTCAGATTGCACACCAATACCAAGTGAATAAGGTCCCACAGATTGAGGGCCTTTCTCGGATGAGATTTGAGTTCGTAATGTCTTTTTACACATTATAGTAAATCACGATAGTACTCATCGACTTCTTCATCTTTCTTAAAACTGCGGTCCAATTTATAAAAACCGATGGTTGTTGTTAGGATGATAAGGATTAGCGAAACAAAGCTTAATAAATCATTCAAATTCTCAATCATACTCTCACCTCTTTGTATCTTCATTATAGTTGATGCTTCTTGAACTTTCAACAGACGCGCACGCCCAGAAGACAATCGTCAGTAAAGCACCGATAATACTCGAGAAAAAACTAATTCTAGCAATACCACTCGCAAGCGCAATTGAACCCGCGACATCATAAGAGTTCATTACGAATCCAAGCGTACCCAAGTTCAATGCGAATAAAGCGAACGGTCCAAACAACACAAAGAACAAACTTTTGGATCGCGTGTCCTTAATAAATACAATTGAAAGTGCCAACATAGCATACGAAGCAACCGACGGAAGCAACAAGAGTTTGGGAACAATTCCCATCCCTAAGTGACTATAGTCAAAGAGTGTGATAACAAAGTTAACCATGAAATCACCTTTTAGTGTCAGTAGTGAGGCAGCTTGTTGAAGGTCACTCACTACTGACAGACTAAAACTCGTTCGCCCAATCGCTATATAGAGACTGATGATCCATA
>JAAYNU010000091.1 GCA_012520695.1 Erysipelothrix sp. | reverse complement strand
TGAACATAGGTTTGAGTGACGAATCTTAAGATTTTTGTCTTTGTAGACGTCTACTGTTTGGTTGTTGACAGTATCAGTAAAGAAGATGTATGGGTAACCAATTTCAACGCGTCGTTGGATTAATTTAGCCCATAGTGCTCTTTTTTCTGAATCTCCCGCAACCATTTCGTCCATCCATGCGTCTGACACAGTTACACCGTGTGTTAATTCTTGGATTGGGTCTCCTTCAGTTCCGATTTTGAGGAATTCTTCAATATCTGGGTGACTGATTGGAAGGTATGGTGCGAAACGTCCGCGTCGTGTTGATCCTTGTGATACTACGTCGATGATTGTTTCGAATAATTTCATAAAGTGAACAGATCCTGATGATTGTCCGTTGTCTTTAATCGGTGCTCCACGGTGACGTAGGTCGCCGAAGTAACCTGATGTACCGCCTCCGAATTTACTCATCATTCCAACTTCTGCTTGAGTGTATAGAATACCACCCATGTTGTCTTGTAAGTGTGATCCGAAGCATGAGATTGGAAGTCCTTTATCGATTCCAAAGTTTGACCAAATTGGTGAGGACATTGAATAGTATCCTTTATCCATATAGCCATAGAATTTATCTGCAAAGCCGTCAATGCCTAAGATTTCTTCTGCTGTATCCGCAATGAATCTTACGCGTGCTTCTGGTGTTACCCCTTCAGTTAAATAACCCCGGGAAAGAAATTGTCTACTGTGTTCGTTAAGCCATTTCATAATTAAATCTCCTATATCTAGTTTATAGTTTAAAATAAATCATCTGCTGTAATACTGCGAGTACGTTTACTATAGTTAATGGATCGTTTTACGAAGAAGTCAACGTGTTTTGTTGCGACAACTTCATCATCGAACCAGTCTGTTGCGATAACTGCTTCTTCATCTACTTCGAATATGCGTTTATAGCCAACACTTTCAAGTGAGTTGTTGAGTCTGTTTTTTACGAATTCTTTTACAGTGTGTTTTGGTAAGAAATCCAAGTCACCGGCTTCGTAAATCCAGTCAATAACATTTGCTTCTGATGTATAAGCAAGTTCACACGCTTCAATGACTTCGCGTTCCATTTCTTCATCGAACCATTCAGGATGTTCTGTACGAAGGATGTTGATGAGATCAATCCCGAATAAACCGTGGAGTTGTTCTTCTTTTGATGTTGCTTCAATTGCATTGGACATACCTTTGAATAAGTTTTGATGCTTATTAAATGACATGATGATCAAGAATTGAGAGAACAAGGACACGTGCTCAATAAATAATGAGAATAAGAGTACTGAAAGTGTGAAATCACGATTACTTTCTGTTCGAGCTAATACTGAACTCTTTGTAAGATAATCGACACGTTCGTTTAATGCTGGAATTTCACGAATCTTTTCAAATTCGTTGTTTAAACCTAAGATTTCAAGTAAATGAGAGTAAGCATCGTGGTGACGCACTTCACTTTCCGCAAATGTATAACCAACGGAACCAATTTCAGGTTTTGGCATACGGTGGTAAAGATCTCCCCAGAAGCTCTTAACAGCAACTTCTACTTGAGCAATCGCTAGCATTGCGTTTTTAATCGCATTACGTTCGACATCATTTACGTGAATCTTAAAGTCTTGAATATCAGAAGTATAATTAAACTCTGTATGCAGCCAATATGAGTGCTGAATCGCTTCTTTATATTCTTCTAATTCAGGATATTCAAATGGTTTTAAGTTAAGACGGAATTTGAATAAGTCAGGACGTCGAGCTTGATTACGTTTCTCACGATATAAGATGTATGCTTTCGCTGTAACCTTATATTCTGAGTAAAGTAATGCCTCTTCTACATAGTCTTGTACTTTCTCAACCGTTAAGTTTTGATAGTCGTTGTTTTCAATGATAATTTGAAGTGCTTTTTGCATCAAATTCTCTGCTTCTTCTGCTCCAAATTCTCCAGTTCTTTCCCCTGCTTTAGCGATTGCTTTCTGGATTTTCTTGGGAGAAAACTCAACAGCTTGGCCGCCTCGCTTAGTAATTAATTTAGGTAATGTCAATTCAAATCATCCTTCCTCTTTGTACGTTTCATTATAGAGTAAACCCAAATCATTATCATTAATTAAACAGTGTTTCCATGACTTTTCATTAGTTTTCACACTATCTAGTTAATTATTTAACGTTTATCGTTAAATCATATTCATAAGTGAATTATTTAGCAAATTATCACAAAAAAATAAAACAAGAACTGTCACACAATTCTTGTTTTATTGAACTTACTCACAACTCAATTCTTTTTATAAACAATTGAATTCTCAACCTGTACTAAGATAAGTTCATTCGTATCACCTTCAAGGAAAATGAGCTTGGAAATTTTCGGCTTCCCATGCCCAACACCCTCCTTAATAATAACCGCAATCTTTTGAGGACCTTCTTCCTTAACGATCCATTCACTTTCACTGGGTATTGTATACCCATACTCAAGGAATGTATCCCTAATATAGTCAGTGCGTGTTACGGGTGTTGGTTCCGCTTCTTCTGGTTCTTTCACCTCAGGTTCCGATACTTCAGGTTCCTTCACTTCCGGTACCACTGGTACTTCTTCCTTGGGTTGTTGTGAACATCCCACGAGTAATAATACTAAAAACATGAGACTGTTGCGTTTCTTCATCATCTTATACCACCTCCAAAATGAGCCCTGAACATAGTAAACTATGATTCGACCATACTTATAATAGCACACCCTTTAAGCCTTCCAAGTCTTCTGCTCGATAACTTTGGTACAATCCAATGTTATATCATCATTTAATCTTTTAGTTACACCAATCGGGCCGTTTAGACATTGAAAATGTTCTACAGTGTAGAACCTAGTTTATTACGACATCACTCTCTAACATACGATCAATCACTAACTGGGGATTGTCGGTAACACTGAGACATCCGTTCTCTACGATGATGAATTTATCATAGAGTGGTAGATTGTCCACAAAGACAATGTGGCTTACATTGATGAGTGTTTTCGCATTTTCTAATATATCGCGTTCAATCTTCTTCGCAACGGAAGCATCAAGACTTGATAAAATCTCATCACAAACGACTACTTCCTTATTAAAGTACAAGGTACGGGCGAGTAGGATTCGAGCGCGCTCTCCCCCTGATACGTTATCACCGTTATTCTTGAGTATGAAATCATTGTTTAAATGATCCAAACCAACTTGTTTAAGGATTGCTTCCACATCCGTGTCTTGAAGCATGCTGACATTTTCTTGGATCGTTCCTGAGAATGCGAATCCAATCTGATCTACAACTGAGAATAACTTATAGTAGTCATTTAAGTCATAGGTGTCAATTGTTTTTTTATTGAGTGTTACACTTCCATCAATCACATCAATGTCCCTTTGAATCGTCTTGAGCACCGTTGACTTACCAGCACCGGACGGACCAACCACTAAGACCTTCTCATGGGGCATAATGGATAGATTCACATCTTTTAAGATTGCCTCATCATACCCAAGACTTGCATCAATAAATTGTAATCCATGAAACTCGCTCACAGCACCACTACCGTTGACTACCGTGTCATTGAGCACGTGCTCATAATCCTCGAAGACAGAATGAATTGCGCTCATTTCAGTGATTAAAGGCGTCACACGTTGAAGTGGCCAGAGTATGTCTGAGAATACTAAGATCAAGACCATTGTGCTCCCAATAGTGAGACCTGAACTTTGCGCAGTGTATAAACCAAGTACTACTAATAAGGCAATGATAATCCCCTGAACAATACTATTGAAACAATCCACGATACTCATTTTCTTTTCTAGTTTATATTGGCGTTTTCTTAGTGCGTCAATTAATTGATTGAATTCATCTTCACGTCGGTCTTCAATTTGATGACCCTTAATAACTGAGAAGCCTTCAAGTGTTTCTTCGATGAAGCGCGTATATGTTTCAAGTTCTTTGGATTTAACTTTTTCTTCTTTCTTAACTGGCTGACTTGTCTTTCGTGCCATGAAGTAGAATATCAGTGCTAGTAATGCCACAACACCCACTAAAATTATACTTACTTGCACAAGAATCACCAAGGAAACAATGACAGTTCCCAGAAGACTAATCATGGAAATGATTGATAAATAGTACTGTTGTTCGAGGCGGTCCGCATCGTTTGTGAGATGGGAGACATATTGTGAGCTCGCATCATTCATGCGGTGTCTTTTAAATAAACGGTTCACATATGTCTCTCTTAAAGAAATCATGGATTCCTTTACGTACCCTTTAATGAATCTATTTTGAAACCAAACCACAACTAACGATCCCACTGAAATCCCCAAGACAAGTACTCCTGTATTAAACATAAGATCAAAATCCTTAGACAGTGCATAATCTGTCATGGCACCAAACTTCACATTCACCAGTCCCAGTAGTGCGGAATTAATTAATGCGAATACTGCATACAATACAAGATTCTTTCTATTTCCTACCTTCATAAAATGACCTCCTCAAATGATATAACCGAATCAAACTTACACTTTAAGTAATCTAAATGACGATGGGATACACATATAACTGTTTTATTTAATGCCAAAAACGTATCGTAAATCCTCTCAGCATTGTCATCATCAAGACTCGAACTTGGTTCATCAATAAAGATGATATCGTAATCTGAATACAACTCACGCGCAATCGAGATTCGTTGGCGTTGCCCACCCGACACATTACTCCCATTCTTTAATAGAAGATGGTCTGAACCAAGTTCTAATTCATCGATCCATTCATTCAACGCGGATTGGATTAATACTTTTTTGAACTTCTCTTCATCATACTCACAATCTAAAATGATATTGTTTTTAATTGAATCATCAAACATAAAATGAGACTGACGGATATAAGCACTGCGATCCAAGAAGCTGCGATGATCTACTTCGCTGAGTTCATTATTACCATAGACAATTGTTCCCTCATACCCCTTTTGATTTTGGGATAGACAGTTAATAAGTGTTGTCTTACCAGTACCAGATGGTCCGTGAATGAGTAGTTTCTCATTCTTGTGTAGTTTGAAATTGAGTTTATCAAGGATTAGCTTGTCCCCATATGAGAACGACAAATCGGATACATTAAGGACACAATCTCCTAAGTTTAAACCTCTTTTTTGATTTACTTCTTCCACATCCACAAGACTGTTATAAATATCAACCGATGATTTTAATCTATTCACAAATGAAATAGCATTAATCATTCCCCAGATG
>JAAYNU010000090.1 GCA_012520695.1 Erysipelothrix sp. | reverse complement strand
TAAGAAGATATGACTTAATCAGCGTTTCTACTTCTTTACGCTTCTCGGTATACACTTCATCTTTACCCAAAGCCTTTGTTTTGAAATCAAGTGTGTTTGGTATCTCTTCATAAAAGGATAGATCACGTAATTGGATCTTCTCTATTAAGAGATGAATCGTCCCAATCGCATCCACGATCGCATTTTGTGATTCACTGAATGCATCTTCGGTAGGGCTTAAACTTGATAGTTCCATTAGAACTGCATAAAGTTCACTGAGTTTCTCATGGTGGTATTCATAGAAGAGTCTTTGAATATTTTCTGGCCAACTAGCGACATTCTCTGCTTGATAAAGACTGATTGTATCAGTGATGGCTTGTTGGGGATCCTTCTTTTCTAGGATCCAGTCAGAGAGGGTGAAGATGGTTTTCTCGAGTGCTGATTTATTCAGTGGGTTGGATGAGAATGTGTTGAGGAGTTCTTTCGTAGTTTCGAAATCATTCGCAATCGCATTGTTGAGAGTAATCTCCATTGCTTGTTTCTGCATTAAATTAGCTTCTGCAGGTGAGAGAATGTTTTCACTTCTTTTTGGATTGAGTCCGATTATGTATCCATAGTTTTTAATGATATTGAGGCAAAAGGAGTGAATGGTTGAGATGGAAGCTGTCTCTACTAAAGCGATTTGCTCGTTAAGGAAGTCACTTGGATTGGATTGGTTTTCTAAGTTAAGTGCACTGAGTAGGCGTGTTTTCATTTCTGATGCAGCTGCTTCAGTAAATGTCATAGCACATATTTCATCAATTCGAACACCATCATTTAAAATTCGTTTCATCAGTCGTGCGATTAATACAGTTGTTTTACCTGCTCCTGCTGAAGCACTGACGATGACATTTTGTCCAAGGGCATCAATGGCTTGTTGTTGCTGGGGGTTAAATTGTGTGCTCATTATAGCTCCTCCTTGAAGTTAATATCATCTTGATTCGTTATTTCTATTTTGTTGATGTCGATTACACCATCTGTAATGTGTTTATATAGAGATTCATAGATTGTTTGTAGTGCGCTTTTAACGGTTTCATAATTATAAGGTGTGGGTGATACCGCAAGTCCACTTTTAAGTTCACGAATACCTGCGTGGTACTCTGCACTTGTGAGTAGATCGTTTAGGCCTGTAAAGACCCATCCTTCATAACGTTTCGTTTTGGAATAGAGTTCTTCAATCGGGGTAGTCTCTTTGAAGACTCCTTTCGCAGAAGAGTAGTTATAGGTAAAGGTATTTATGTTTGTTTCATTGAATCCGTAATTATAGACAGCAAAGAGTTCTTTACCATAGAGTTGTGAAGCAACGATTCCGTAACTCAAGAGTTGGAGTTGCTCGCCTGCTTTAACTTTTGGAACTGAAAGACTTTGGGCTGATGACTTATAGTCCACAATCATTAAGTGTCGATCACTCATGTCTACGCGGTCAATAATGCCAGTTATTTTAATGTTCTTAAAGATCTCATATTCTTTGAAATAGCCTTCAACTTTTTCTGTATTGAAATTAGAAGCTGATTGGGACTTTGAAATGATATCTATATTGCGTCCCATAAGTTCTCTGTCTCGGTCGATGATCATCGTTTCAAAGATTGAATAGAAGTCACTTTCCCATATGTGTTCTTGTCCATTGTGGAAATCTTCCATTACTTTATGGTTGAGTGTTCCCAAGTTTCTCGCGTCAAACATTGGGTATTCGGGTTCTCTTAAGCGCAGACCTCGTTCAATAAAGTATTGATATGGATTTTGTGTATAGAGTTGTAGTGCAGATACACTGGTATAAATGACACCATCTTTTGTGAATAGTTTCTGAGCAATGTTTGGTGATAGCTGTTTTTTCTGGTTCTTACGATAGTCTTTTTCAACAAGCGGCCATGGAGTAGCCTGGACATCAAATTGATGTGCAAATGATTCAATCGCAAAGGATGGCTCTTGTGGTTTCCCTTCATAGTTACTGATTGAATAGGATAAGGTGAGGGACTTTGATTTGTTCATAAAGATTCCCTTATTAATAAGGGTGTGTCGTGTTCGTGATTCTAGACTTGGATAGTTTTGAATTCGTTTGCGATAGGACTCATCAAAAATTCCTGAATTTGAAGATACGGCAGGATAGTTTTGCGCACTGAGCATCAAGGCATAAACGTGGTCTTGGGGAATAATATGGAAATCATTGAGATCAAAGAAGCTCAGTGATTCGTGTGTATAGGAAGGTGTACTGATTGAATCGATAAGATCAATAAAAATTTCTACTGTATCAAGACTCATATGTTTACCCGATGATTCAATAAGATTCTTGAGTGGTTTTAGATTATGCTTCTGCGTTTCGAAGAGTACTGCGTAACTTTCGCTCATCTTAGTGTGAAAATCAGGAGTTTCTAAGCGAACAAGATATGTGTTCAATAGATCATTGTCTTCTTGAGAACGGTTGGTAATGTCTTCATCGACACCGCCCGAATAAAGAAAGTGAAGATCTCTGTGGGTCTTAAGGTTGAGTGCATTGGTTTCTAGAATCTTTAGAATAGCTTCATTACTTGGTTTTAAAGCGTAGTTGAAAAGGCTCAAGTATTGAGTCTTTGCGATGGATACACTGCGGTCTTCAAGTTGAAGATGGATGCCGTAACGTGCGAAGCTGGTTTCAATGAGTGGAATCAGGGATTGGAGATTCGGTATGACAAAGCTCACATTCACAAGGTTTCGGTTCATAATATCCTGGATCGCACCTTCAAGTTCTTGTCTTGGATTGAGTGCATTGTGGAATCGAACTTCAGTGGGTGTAGTTGTTGGGAGTATTTTAATTTCAATATTATGGGCATTAAGAAATGAAACTTGGGCATGATTTAATCCTTGGTCGTAGGCGATGTATTTTGTATTAGGACTGATACTTGGTTTTTGAATAAGATGAAATATGCTTTCAATACATTTTAAAATATCTTGGTCGAGTTGTGTTGAGTTGGGTAGTGAATCTAAGCTCACTTCATATAGGTTGAGTTCTTTAATCATTGTGATAACTAATTCAGTGATTTTTGGGAAAGTGATGACGTCTTTTAAAACCGTTAAATCGAGTGATTTAATGATTGAGTAAGTTTCTAATTCTAGAAGAGTTGCATCGTGATCGAGTTTAAATGCGATATCAAAGTCGAGTACTTGCGTATTTAAGAGGTGATGATTCGTTTCAAGGAGTATTTCCTTAAGGTTTTGGTGATGATTGGATGGTATAATGTGTATAGTTTGCATGTGTCCAACTCCTTTTAACTTATTATAAGGCATTAGGGCAGTGAATTGTGTATGAAAGAGGAAAAGGTGAAGAGAATGAAACTTATTTCGTGGAATGTGAACGGCTTTAGAGCTGTTTTGACTAAAGGATTTGATGAATTATTCAGTGAAATGGATACAGACGTTCTGTGTCTTCAAGAAATTAAAATGCATGAAGGCCAAGTTGATTATTCAAAAGAAGGTTATTTTGCTTATTATAACTATGCAGTAAAAAAGGGTTACTCAGGAACTGCGGTCTTCACAAAGACTGAACCGATTAGTGTTCAATACGGAATTGGAATCGAAGACCATGACCAAGAGGGTCGCGTGATTACTTGTGAGTTCGACGATTTCTATTTGGTTAATGTGTACACGCCAAATGCTCAAGCGGAACTAAAGCGTGTGGATTATCGTATGTCTTGGGAAGATGACTTCAGAAAGTATCTTGTGGACCTTCCAAAGCCAGTCGTCTTATGTGGTGACTTGAATGTGGCTCATAATGAGATTGATTTAACGCATCCTAAAGCGAATCGTAATAATCCAGGGTTCTCTGATCAGGAACGTGGCAAGTTCAACGAGCTTTTAGAAGAAGGATTCACGGATAGTTTCCGCTTCCTTTATCCTGATGTCACTGAGCGCTATTCATGGTGGTCGTATCGTGGGGGCGCACGTAGTCGTAATGTCGGATGGAGAATTGATTACTTCGTCGTTGAGAATGCATTAAGAGATCGTATTCTTGGTGCAGATATTCTAGACCAAGTTATGGGGAGTGATCACTGCCCAGTTGTGTTGGAGTTAGAAGTTTAGTTTATAACAATGCTGTATAATTAAATATCAAATAATCTATATGAAGTAATTCATGAAAAAAGGCGAGAATCGATTTAATGATTCTCGCCTTTGTATTATAGTTTTGAAATGGTGTCGCGTTCTTGGGCTGTTAGTTCAAAGTCAAAGATATCAAGGTTTTGTGCTTGGCGTTCTTTGTTGTGTGATTTTGGAATCACGATGATGTTTTGTTCGATCTGGTAGCGCAGGATTACTTGGGCCCATGTTTTATCGTACTTATTTCCAATGGTGCTTAGAGTTGTCTTCGCTTCATCGGACACTCTTGATAGAGGTCCCCATGCTTCTGGGATGATGTTTAGCTTGTTTGTAAGTTTGATCAGCTCAGCATTCCAGTGTGAGGGATGGGACTCAATTTGATTAACAGCGGGTTGGATTCGCGCATGTTGTGTGAGATAGACCAGTTCTTTTTCTTCGAAGTTTGAAACTCCGATGGCTTTGAGTGTGCCTTTATCAACGGCTTCTTCGAGTATGCGCCATACTTTAAGGATGCTTTCGAGATCATCCCAAGGGTGATGAATGAGGTACAGGTCGATGTAATCTGTATCAAGTTCCTTGAGACTGCTTTGGATGCTATTGCGAACGGCTTTTTCAGTTTCATAATGTTCGATTCTTCCTGGAATCTTGGAGGTGATGAAGAATTCACTTCGCTTTAGTCCGCTTTCTTTGATTGCTTTTCCTACAACGGCTTCGTTTCGGTATGAAATTGCGGTGTCGAAGTGTCGGTATCCTAGGGCAATCGCATCCTTTAGTTCTTTTGTATCGTTGTTAATGTCGCCAGTGTAATCGCCATTTACTTTTCCGAATGTGTTGGTTCCGCTTCCGATGATGGGTATTTCAATCCCTGTATTGAGTTTAATGTATTCCATGCATATGTTCT
>JAAYNU010000089.1 GCA_012520695.1 Erysipelothrix sp. | reverse complement strand
GGAGAAGAACGCTCAAATGGCCAGGTGAACTTAAAAAATCAAGCTACGAAGGAACAAGTTACAATACCTGTTTCGGACGTGGCATTACAATTAGAAAAATGGGGTATATAAAATGAATAGAACACATCATAATGGAACGTTAAGAATTGAACATGTTGGTGAAGAAGTAGAACTTGTAGGTTGGGTATCAAAGCGAAGAAACTTTGGTTCAATCAACTTTATTGATTTACGAGACCGATCAGGATTAGTTCAGTTGGTTGTGAATCATGACGAATATCCAATCGTTCAAGAACTCAGAAGTGAGTTTGTGATTTCAGTTAAGGGAACTGTGCGCGAGCGCCAGGATAAAAACCCTAAAATGCTTACAGGAGATGTTGAGATTGATGTATTGGAAGTTACCATCATCAATAAAGCAGCTCAAACGCCAATGATTATTGCGGATGAAACAGATGCTTTAGAAGACACACGTCTTAAGTATCGTTACCTTGATTTAAGAAGACCGATAATGCAAGAGCGTTTAATGAAGCGTGCTCGTATTGTTCGTGAAATGCGTAACTCCTTAGAGGACTTAGGTTTCATTGATATCGAAACACCAATGCTTACTAAATCAACACCAGAAGGTGCACGTGAGTACTTAGTACCATCTCGTGTTCATGAAGGGGAATTCTATGCTTTAGCTCAATCACCACAAATCTTCAAACAGATGTTAATGATTGGTGGCTTGGAGCGTTACTACCAAGTTGCTCGTTGCTTCAGAGATGAGGATCTTAGAGCGGACCGTCAACTTGACTTTACTCAAGTCGATATCGAAGCATCTTTCTTATCACAGGAACAGTTTATGGAACTTGTGGAGGGTGTTGTGAATAATGTTATGGTGAATGTATTAGAAGCACCTAAACCAGCCATTCCTCACATCGCATTCTATGATGCATTGAATGTCTACGGTAGTGATAAACCGGATATGCGTTTCGAATTCTTCTTACAAGATTTCGGTCGTGTTTTCCGTCAATCGGAATTTAAAGTATTCTCAGATACATTATCAGGTGGTGGAGTACTGAAGGGTCTTGTGCTTAAGGGACAAGCAGAACAGTTTACGCGTAAAACAATTGATAAGTATACAGATCTTGTGAAGACTTACGGTCTTAAGGGATTGGTTGTTCTTAAGGTAGAAGAGGCTGGATTTAATGGTTCAGCTGCGAAGTTCATTACAGACAATGAGTACCAACTCATGGTTAAAGAATACGATCTTGAAGTCGGGGACGTTGTGTTCATCGGTTCTGGTGAGTGGGAAGAAACATGTATCGCAATTGGTGCATTACGATTGGGTCTTGCGAATGCATTTGATATGGTTCCAAAAGATGCCTTCGCGTATTGCTGGGTTACTGATTTCCCAATGTTTGAAATGGGCGACGAAGGCCTTGTTGCTCGTCACCATCCCTTTACAGCTCCTAAAGAAGACCATGTAGCACTTCTTGATACTGATCCATTGGGTGTTACTGCGCAAGCATATGACCTTGTCTTAAATGGTTTTGAAATTGCGGGTGGATCCATGCGTATTCATAATCAAGATCTTCAAGAGAAGATGTTCAGTCTTATTGGATTTACTGATGAAGAAATCCAAGCTCGCTTTGGTTTCTTTGTGGATGCATTTAAATACGGTACGCCACCTCATGGTGGGATTGCGTTCGGTCTTGACCGTTATGCAATGGCTCTAACTCATTCAAATACGATTCGTGATGTTATCGCGTTTCCTAAGAATGCTTCAGCACGTTGCCCACTTACAAATGCTCCAAGCCTTGCAACTCCAAAACAATTGGAAGATCTTCACTTGAAGATTGTTCCAAAAACTAAAGAGAATGTTTAATTAACAAGTGCACCTATCATTGGTGCGCTTTTTTAAGACCAAGACAAAATATCTTTAATCAAAGCATTTGAGTATGCTATAATAAAAGTAAGAGGTGATCATCATGAATAAGAGTACAAAGCAACAGGAACTTGCCGATAAAATTGCGCGTTTAAAAGCGTCAAAAGGTAAGAACGTAAGTGCACAAGCGAAGGAAGACGCGAATGTTAAGAATTCCAAAATTGTGAATACAAGCGTAAAAAAACCAGCTCCAGTAAAGAGCATGAAACCGATGAAAAATATGTCGTCAGGTCGTAAAGGATAGGGGCTAATTACAGCTCCTGTTTTTTATTTATGAGGGAGGTCCAAAACGATGAGACTCAAACGAAAGTTTAAAATATTATTAGCACTAATAATTGTTTTTGCATTGGGTTACACGGTATATAATTACATTCAACAGAATAAGGTAGAGCCCAAGCCGAGTCCTGTAGTGCCAGAACAAAAGCCAGCTGAACCGACTCCCAAACCAGTCGTTGAAATACCAAAGGTTAATGATATATTAGTATTAGTGGATAAGAAAACACCACTCCCACAGGATTATGTGCCGGTTACTGAAGAATTCCCCTTGGGCTATGCGGTCAGTAGTGATTACTGGGCAAGACCCGAAGCGGTGAGTGCTTATATTAAAATGGTTGATGCGATGGAAGAAGAGACGGGTCTTTGGATGTATGTGACAAGTGCCTATAGAGGTTTCGCTTCGCAAGAGCGCTTATTTAATAACTATGTCGCAGATCATGGGGAAGAGAAAGCGCGTACCTTTGTAGCGTATCCAGGAACATCGGAACACCAAACAGGGCTTACAATAGATCTTGTCACTCCCAACGGAGATATGTTTGCCTTTGGTGATACGGATCAATCGACATGGGTTGATGAGAACGCTCATAAATACGGATTTGTGATCCGTTACGAAGTTCAACATGAAGACATTACCGGATACATGGCAGAACCGTGGCACTTACGCTATTTAGGTGAAGATGTCGCACGTGAGGTCTATGAGTCAAAGAAACCTTTTGATGATTATTACCACAATAAATTTGAATAATGTTGATTAAGAATGATGGTTTCAATATATGGAATTAATTAATCTTATGATTACAATGGTCGCAATCAACGTGTTTGCGTATCTTACAATCCGTTTACGCCCAGTATTCTTTAAGACGAAACTCTTTAAACCGATGATTTGGAATTTCAAATTGTCTCTGATGCCTATCATCATCCTTTTAATTACTTCACTACTATACTTAGTATCGATGTATACATACGCCCATACCGAAATGATTCTCTTTGTGTATCTTGCGTATCTTGTATTTGTGGTTGGATTGATCTTGTGGATACTTATGTTACCTAATTCAGGATATCTTATCACCGAGTTAAACATGACTCATCGTCTTGATGATGTAGTAGAAGTACCGATTTGGTATGAAATTATTTCGGTGATGTCATTTGCGCTATCGGGAATTATTAATACCTTAGTCAACATTGTCTTCTTACAGCTCATTTTCTTAGTCGGTGTTGATCCAGAAAACATCACTAAGAAGACATTTATCTCATTCATCATTACCGCAATCATTCTCAATGTCTTGGTAGCAATTGGTGTTTACTTGGGTCGTCAGATTCGATTCAACTCTTTGGATGTACTACATCCAAAATCATTTCAATTCTTCCAGAGTACTCTTTGAGTTCATCTTGTTTGTGGCTATGCACGCCACGTTCTTTATGATCTTATATTATGCACTGGGTATTCAGCGAATATTTATCTAACGAGGATATAATGAAAAGGTGAACACATGATTAATCAAAAAGTTAATAGGGGATATGTGGAAGGTGAAAAAGAGATAAAACCTTTCTATGATTTAAGGAAAGAACAATTAATTGAATTATTTGAGTCTGATGTCGCAACGGATCGTACAATCGCAATCCGATGCTTGCATAAGGGAAAACTATTCACCAAGGAAGATATCAAATACCTTTGCGAGTCTCTAATGAATGAAAAGAAATTATATGTTCGGTTGGAAATTGAAAAGGTGCTGACTGATATTGGTGCTGAGAACTTACCGGTCTTAATAAGCTATTTATCTTTGATTGGTAATAATAGACACTTAAGTAGAGGGAAGACTTCTTTAAAGAAGAGCTATCCACTACCGCGTGATATTATTGCGCGCATCATAGGGCACTTTGACTTAGAGAATGTGAATGTTGATACCCTTTATGAAATGATGTTTACTTTAGAGCGAAATCAGTTATCTGAAATGATCGATGGTATCGGATTTCTGACATTCTACAATCCATCACTATCGACTGAAGTGTACTTCAATAGAATGAAATTATTCGTAAGGTCTAAGTATTTAGGTGATGATCTGATTATGTGGAAGTTCTATATGTATTGTTCAGCCTTTTCAAAAATCAAAGAATGCAGAGAATTTTTACAGGGGGAACTCATCAGAACAGATGGAGATTCAGAGATCGTTCGTTCTCTTCAATTCCTCTAGGGTAGTACTTTCAAATAGTTAACCCTGATTAAATAATAATTAAAATAAGCTTTGACTTAGGGCTTTATACTATGATATAATATTCAAGCAATAAGAAAGTAGAAGCACTCTTCTCACCTGATGGTTCAAATCATAGGTAAAAGCTTAGGTCTATTATATAAACCTTTGAGTGTGTTCTGTTAACAAGCACACTTTTTTATTGTTCAAAACGAAAAGGGAGGTGAATACTATTAGCAAAAGATATGGAAATGATCGTAAACCAACACCAGATGATTTAATCAATGAGAACATTCGTTTTAAGGAAGTTCTAGTAATTGGTTCAGACGGTGAACAACTTGGTATCCTTACGCGCCGCGAAGCTTTAGATAAAGCAGCTGAGGCGAATCTAGACTTATTGTGTGTTGCTCCTAACGGGAACCCACCAGTATGTAAGATTGTTGATTATGGTCGCTATCGCTACGAATTACAAAAGAAAGCGAAAGAGGCAAAACGTCATCAACACGTAACGCAAATCAAACCAATCCGTCTTTCTCCAGTTATTGATGTGGGTGATTTTGATACAAAAATCCGCCATGCACGTAAATGGTTAGAAGAAGGAACAAAAGTTAAGGTTGATATGCGATTCCGTGGTCGTTTAATTACGCGTCTTGAAGTTGGTCGAAAGACAATGCACAAGTTCATTGCGGATTTAAGTGATTTAGGAACTGTAGAAAAACAACCAAAACTTGAAGGAAATACAATGTCAGTTGTAATTTCTCCAAATAAGAAGTAGAACTCAAATATTTAAGGAGGGCTATTACATGCCTAAAATGAAAACAAAACGTACACTCGCAAAACGAGTTAAACGTACAGGTAGTGGAAAACTTAAGAGATTCAAAACAAACTCAAACCACTTTGCTATGGCAAAATCAAATAAACAAGTTAGACAACGTCGTGGTGCTACATTAGTTTCACCAAGTGACTACAAACGCATTAAGCATTTGTTACAAGATTAAGGAGGCTTAAGTTAGATGCCAAGAACAACAACAGCAGTCGCGTCACGTGCGCGTCGTAAAAAAACATTAAAATTAGCAAAGGGGTACTACGGTTCAAAACACACGCTATACAAAACAGCTAATGAACAAGTTATGCGTTCATTACGTTATGCATACCGTGACCGTAAACAACTTAAACGTGAAATGCGTAAACTATGGATTACACGTATTAACGCAGCAGCACGTTTAAACGAAATGAGCTACAGCACATTTATGAACGGTCTTCGCGTTGCGAACATTGATATCAACCGTAAAATGTTATCAGAAATCGCAATTCACGATCCAAAGGGTTTCGCAACTCTTGTAACTAAAGCTAAAAAAGCGTTAGAAAAATAATCATGAAACTCGATGCCCGACAAGTCTTAAATGAGTTATTGGTAGACATCTTCAATAGGATTCTAATTATTGAGGAGCGTTACCATAGACTTCATGGTGTTAAATTGACCATGAGTGAAATTCATACGCTTGAAGGAATTCAAAAAAGTGAGACAAAACGAATGAGTGATGTTGCCAGTGACCTACGGATAACGCAGGGTACACTGACCGTCACCATCAACCGTCTCAGTCATAAAGGCTACGTGAATCGAACTCAGGACACCAGTGATCGAAGAATATATCGATTAGGACTTACTGAAAAAGGCAGTGAAGTAATGGACATTCATAATCAATTTCATGAAGAAATGGTCGATAGACTGATGCTTCATATTGATGATGACAGTGCATTTATTGAATCACTTGCTCAGATAAACGTATTCTT
>JAAYNU010000088.1 GCA_012520695.1 Erysipelothrix sp. | reverse complement strand
GCATTGGGGACTAGTTTCCCAGTCCTCTTCGTTGCTATATTAGCGATGCAAGTACTCTGGTTATTTGGTATTCATGGTGGAATGATTATCTATACAGTTTTCATCGGAATTTGGATGCCATTAGGAGAGGAAAACTTAACTGCATATAATGCAGGACTAGCAATTCCTCACATGGTTACAGGTGCTTTATTCCAACAAGCAGTGACGAAGGGTTCAGGTCAAACTCTTGGACTAACACTCGCAATGATCTTTGGTAAATCAGCTCAATATAAGACGCTCGGGAAATTATCAATCATCCCGAATGCTTGTGGGATAAACAAGCCTGTAATCTTCGCAACACCATTGGTGATGAACTTTACCCTTGCGATTCCATTCTTTGTAACACCACTAGTCTGTTTAGTACTTGCATATTTTGGAATGACAACTGGAATTTTACCAGTATTACCAGGTCTAGCAGCATCACTTGGAACTCCAATCATTATGGCTGGATTGCTACAAAGTGGTGGTAACTGGAAATGGGCAGTATTTCAAGCTCTCACAATTGTGATCAGTTATCTTGCTTATACTCCATTCTTGAAGAAACTCGATAACGATGCATATGCTGCTGAATTAGCTGCAGAAGTGACAGAGTATACATAGATTTATTAAGGAAGCCTTGGCTTCCTTTTTTAAACTAAAAAATCATTGCTCATGCAAGTATAGTGTATAATATGGTATAGTAAAGATGGTGATGATAATGAGTATCAAACTTACGAAACAAAGACAAGTAATATTGGATCTAATTCAGAATTCAGATGGGCATATGACAGCCGACCAAATTCATACCGTTCTAAAGGAACAGGATGTAAAGATTGGAATCGCAACTGTGTATCGAAACCTAAATACTTTATTTGATCAAAAACTAATTAATAGAGTGCGACATCCTGAACTTGGTTTTATTTATGATAAAAACACACATGACCATTATCATTTTAGATGCGTGGAGTGCGATAAAATTCAAGATGTTGAAGTACCTTATCAAGATCATGTTCATGAACTTGTAGAGAATGAATTGGGAGTGGTTGTTTTATCTCACGATATGAACTTCGAGGGAATTTGTTCGGGGTGTTTGAAGAAGAAGAAGGATTTAGACTAAAAGATTCGAAATTCGAATCTTTTTTTCTGCATTGACAAACAAGAATAAGTGTCATAGAATAACCACTAGATAGAGTGTTACTGGTGACAGGCATTAACTATAGACTGTACATGGCGATGGCCATGTGCTTTATGGTGATGTCTTTTTTATTTGAGCATCACAATGGGGGAAGAAATGAAGGATAAGATTTTTGGAATACTACAACGAGTAGGGCGTAGCTTCATGCTACCGATTGCTGTATTGCCCGTAGCGGGCTTATTGTTAGGTGTGGGGGCTTCATTCACAAACACAACAACAATCGCTCAGTACGGACTTGAGTGGCTGTTAGGAAGCGGTACGATCCTGAATAGTTTATTAATTATCATGAGTAAAGTTGGTAGTGCAATTTTTGATAATTTACCACTTATCTTTGCGGTAGGTGTTGCGATTGGTATGGCAAAACGTGAGAAAGAAGTATCTGCTTTATCGGCAGTCATTGCTTTCTTTGTCATGAACGTATCCATTAACGCAATGTTAGTGATTACGGGTCAAATCTTATCTGATGGAACAATTTCACCGGATATCATGGAGGGAACTATTTCCTCAATCGTTGGAATTAACACATTACAAATGGGTGTTTTTGGTGGGATTATTGTTGGTTTAGGTGTTTCGGCACTTCATAACAAATTCTACAGAATTGAACTACCAAGTGCGTTATCGTTCTTTGGTGGAACTCGATTCATCCCGATCATCTCAACAATCGTTTATACGATTGTGGGAATTATCCTCTTCTTTACATGGCCAATCGTGCAAAATGGAATTTATGCACTGGGTAGTTTAGTAACAGGGAGTGGTTATGCGGGAACTTTCGCTTTCGGTATTATTAAACGAGGACTAATTCCTTTTGGTTTACACCATGTATTTTACTTACCGTTCTGGCAAACTGCTGTCGGTGGTACGATGGAAGTTGCGGGCGTTCTTGTTGAGGGTGGACAAAATATTTTCTTTGCTCAACTCGCAGATCCTTCAGTACTTCGATACAGTGCTGATGCAACGCGTTATTTCTCAGGTGAATTTATCTTTATGATCTTTGGTCTTCCAGGTGCTGCTTTAGCAATGTACCGTACAGCGAAACCAGAAAAGAAGAAAATTGCGGGTGGTTTATTACTATCGGCAGCATTAACGTCAATGCTTACAGGAATTACGGAGCCAATGGAGTTCTCATTCTTGTTTGTTGCGCCAATGCTGTTTGGAGTTCAAGTACTCTTAGCGGGTTCAGCTTATATGATCGCTCATATTTTAAACATAGCGGTTGGAGTTACGTTCTCTGGTGGTCTTCTTGACCTATTCCTCTTTGGAATTCTTCAAGGAAATGCGAAAACAGGTTGGTTGATGATTCTTGTAGCGGGTGTTGTTTACTTCGCACTTTACTACTTCATCTTTAAGTTCTTAATCGAGAAATTTAATCTTAAAACTCCGGGTCGTGAAGATGACTCTAAAGAGACGAAGCTTTATACTAAGAAGGATGTTGCTGAAAAGACTACTAAGGGTAGTGGTGATGTTGAGGAACAAACACTGCTTATTCTTGAAGGTTTAGGTGGTCATGAAAACATTTCTGATCTTGATAGTTGTGCTACTCGTTTACGAGTTACAGTTATTGATGCTGATAAGGTTGATGAAAAAATCCTTAAAGTATCCGGTGCTGCTGGTGTTGTGAAGAGCGGTAAAGCTGTTCAAGTAGTTTACGGACCTCAAGTATCGGTTATTAAATCTAAGATTGCGGACTTCATGGAAAATCCAGTTGAAGTTAAGAAAGTTGTGATCGAAGAAACTGTTGAAGAAGTACTTGAAGTACAAGCTGGTAAGAATGAAGTAATTTATGCTCCTATTACTGGTGAAATGAAGGACATGTCTGAAACTCCAGATGCGACATTTGCTCAAAAAATGATGGGTGATGGCGTTGTTATTTTCCCAAGTGAAGGCAGTGTATTTGCTCCTTTCGATGGTGAAGTGACATTTGTCTTTGGAACGAAGCATGCGATTGGTTTAATTTCTGATCTTGGAACTGAAATGCTGGTTCATGTTGGTATTGATACTGTTCAATTAGATGGTAAAGGATTCGAAGTATTTGTGAATGATGGCGATAAGATTAAGAAGGGTGACATCTTAATTAAGTTTGATATCGACTATCTAATTGAAAATGCACCGTCTCTTGCTACTCCGATTGTGTTCACAAACCTTGTAGACAGTACACTCAATGGTATACAATTTGGTAAGGTTGTTGCAGGAGAAGAGATTCTTACTGTAGAATAGAATGAAATAGGGGGTGCTGACGTTGGAAAAAATAGTAAAAATACTTAATCATAATGCTGTGATCGTTCACGAACAAGATACGAACAGTACCCTTTTGATTCTTAATACTGGTGTGGGATTTGGTAAAAAGATTAATGAGTACATTGAAATAGATGGCATTGAAACGGTATATCATATTCAACCAATGTCGTCCAAAGGTAAAACAGATGTCTTATTACAGAATCTTGATCCAATCTATATTGAAATAAGTAGTGATATTATGATGAAGGCAAAGGAAACATTCGAGGATATCGATGAAAACAAACTGTTGCCACTTGCGGACCATATCGCATTCGCGATTAATCGCATGCAAAATAAGATGCAGATCACAAATCCCTTCTCAAACGAAATTCGACTTCTCTATCCAGAGGAATGGAAAATCGCTGCAAAGAGTCGGGAAATTATTTTCAACAAATTGGGTCACTTAATTAATGATGATGAAATCGGATTTATTACGATTCATCTTCATAGTACCCAGGAAATGAGTAATGATGATGCCTTTATTATGGCAATCATCGTAAACGAAAGTATTCGTGAGATTGAAAAAGAGTATGACATCGAAATTGATTTAAATTCCTTATCGTACTCTCGTTTAATGATTCATATGAAATACTTAATTGCGCGTCTTCATGAAGATGAGGTCATCACATTGGATATGGAAGACTATACTAAGGAAAGTATTCCTGATTCGTATGCTCTTGCTGTCCGTATTATCAAACGCATTGAAGATTCTCTGAATCGTGAGGTTCCTGTTATTGAAACAGGCTATCTTGCGATGCATATTGATCGAATCTTGAGTCAATCAAAATGAAACCAGCTTGCGGGCTGGTTTTTTAGTGGTCAAGTTCAATTGTAGAGAAATTGGAATCAAGTGTATTGTCCAAGATTGCATTTAGGTAGTTCTTGAAGAATCCTATTTCTTGAACAAGTTTGTATCCGTTACTTTCGAAGAAGGAATCTTTGTTCTTTACGATTCTTCCTGCGAAGTAGTATTGGTTCAGTTCACTGAACACAGTGGCGACATTATGAATATCATTACCACTGAGTTCAGAATCGTTCAGGTTCTTTTGGATCATGTTGTAGGCTATGTCGAGGAAGTACTGGTTCGATGTTTCTTGGAAGTTTGATTCATCGTGCATTGTGAAATCAAGTCTATGTGTTTGGTACTTCATCTCCATAGGGCTGATAGTAACGAGTCCGTAATTATTGGGTGCCGTTGATAGTGAATTTGTGACGTATTCATTTTCTACGATGCTCTGTATGTGGATGTGACCACTGAACAGTGCCTTCACATCATAGGTATTGATGAACTTTCTGAATTCAGATGGGTTATCAATTGTGAAGCCTTCATTGATCATGTCTGAATGCACATCTTGGTTGTGGTGCATAGAGACAAATATATTAGGAAGTGTATTTTCTGGTATGAGTGACTCCATCCATGCGATTGTATCGGTGGAAATAGATCCTGATATGTCTGAGAGGTTACCGTGTTTTTTAGTATTATTATTGGAGTCTAGCATAAACATCCAGTTGTTATCGTTTAATTTAATGAGATAACTGAGTGATTTCGGATCTTTAATTGACTCTCCGTTTTCATAACCATATTGTTTATAGATGGATTGGAATTGTTTTGTAGTGATTGAATCAGTGCGATACGTTTCTTCTGTACCGTAGCCTCTTGAACGTGGATTGTTTATATCATGATTGCCTGGGATTACGTAGATTTGTACACCATTGGATTCTATTTGCTCTAATTTACTTGCGATTGTCTTATGACTTTCCTTCTCGCCGTTGAATGTGAGGTCTCCCGTAAGGATGAGGAAGTCGGGTCTTAGTTCAATCATTTCATCGATGAAGGCATCGAGTAATTGGTCGCTGTAGTGGACGACTTTACCATCACCGTTCGCTATAACGTTGTCAAAGGGTTCCCCTTGTTCGACAAGACTTGGATTAAGGTAGTGAATGTCGGTGGCGAAGACCATAGTGAAAGTATCGAGATCAACTAGGGGAGTATGTTCGATTGTTTGTGTGCATGATGTACAAAGTACTAAAATGATGAGTATAATTATCTTTTTCATGTCTTTATTATATCATGCTTGAAGGGCTGATGAACTTGACAAATAACTACTTATCAGTGATAATATAATGGTAACACGTTGAAGAGGAAAGTACCTTTTAGTCAGTGATTTAGAGAGTCTCGTAGGGTGGAAAGAGATGCATTGATAAAAGTGAAAATGGCCTTGGAGTAGTATGGGTGAGCATGTGTGAGCCAATACCGGGAGGCCCGTTAAAGCTAAAAGTATAAAATACTTACAAAGACTCAAGCTGCGAAGTTTGGGTAAATTAAGGTGGTAACATGAGCGCGCTCGTCCTTTCGGATGGGTGTTTTTTATTAAAAGGAGAACGACATGAAAGACAAGAATAACTATTATATTACAACAGCAATTGCGTATACATCATCGAAACCTCATATTGGAAACATTTATGAGATTGTTTTGACGGATGCGATTGCTCGTTTCAAAAGAGCCCAAGGACACAATGTGTACTTCCAAACAGGGACAGATGAGCACGGACAAAAGATTGAAGACAATGCGGTTGAAAATGGTGTAACGCCACAAGTATATGTAGATGAGATTGCGGGAGTGATTAAAGGACTGTTTGATTTGATGAACATTTCCTACGATAATTTCATTCGAACGACAGATACGTATCATAAAGATCAAGTAAAGAAAATATTTAAGAAGCTCTTTGATAAAGGAGATCTTTATAAAGGAGTTTATGAAGGTTGGTACTGTAAGAGTGATGAAGCTTTCTATTCAGACCTTCAAGTTGAAGATGGAATCTGTCCTGATTGTGGATCAAAATTAGACCGCCAAGAAGAGACATGCTACTTCTTTAAATTAAGTCCATATCAAGATCGTTTAGTACAGCACATTAAGGATAATCCATCATTCATTCAACCAGAATCTCGTAAGAATGAAATGTTGAATAACTTCCTTAAAGAACCACTACCAGATCTTGCGGTATCGCGTACAAGCTTTACATGGGGAATTGGTGTTGATTTTGATCCAGAGCATATTGTTTATGTGTGGATTGATGCTTTAGTTAACTATATTACAGGAATTGGTTATGACATTGATGGAAATCACGGGGAACTCTTTAAGGAGTTCTGGCCTGCGGATGTTCACGTCATTGGTAAGGACATTCTTCGTTTCCATACAATCTACTGGCCAATTCTATTAATGGCATTAGACGTAGAACTTCCAAAACAAATATTTGGTCACCCATGGTTATTAACGGGTGAGGCGAAGATGAGTAAATCAAAAGGGAATGCGATTTATGCAGATGATTTATCTGAAGTATTTGGTGTTGAGGCATTACGATATATCATGCTTCATGAAATGCCTTATGAGCGCGATGGTCATTTAACCTTTGAACTCATGATCGAGCGTATTAACACAGATCTCGCAAACATCATTGGTAACCTTGTGAATCGTTCAGTGTCGATGGTTAATAAATACTTTAACGGTCAACTCAGTGTGAATACAGTTCAAGAAGACAAGGATGATGCATTGATTGAAGAAGCATCAAATCTTATTAATAAGATGAGTACTCAAATGGAGACGCTTCACGTAGCGGATGCGATTAGTTCAATTGTATCTCTATTCAGAAGTGCCAATAAATATATTGATGAAACGAAACCATGGGTTCTTGCGAAGGAAGAGGAATCTCAAGATCGTCTTCAAACCGTACTTTATAACTTATTAGAAGTTGTGCGTATTGGTGGGATTGCTCTTGAATCATTCATTCCAGAAACATCAGAAAAAATCTTAAATCAAATTAAGACAGAACATAGAAGCTTTGAGAGTGCGAAAACATTTGGTCTCTTTGAATTGAATCATCAAGTGATTGATAAAACAGAAATTATTTTCAGTCGTTTGGACATGGATGCAACAATGGAACTCATCGTGGGTAAACCTGAAGAACCGGTTGAAGAAGTAACATTTGAAGAATTCCAAAAAGTAGAAATGAAAACAGGCACTATCGTTGAAGTTAAACGTCACGAAAACGCAGAAAAATTGTATGTGCTTCAAGTAGACATTGGTTCAAAGGTAGTTCAGATTGTAAGTAACTTAGTTGATAACTTTACAGAGAAAGAATTATTGAACCGTAAGATTGTTGTTGTGACGAACTTGAAGCCAACGAAATTCCGTGGTGTTGAGTCGAACGGTATGCTTCTAGTAACTGAAGATGATACAAAAATGGAACTCGTAAGTGGTGGAAAAGTAGCAAACGGAACGCGTTTGAGTTAAGATATTAGGGGAAAGCGGGGTTTTAGTGTGAAATTAGTACTAGTAAGACATGGCTTCTCACAGGGAAACCTTGAGAAAAAATACAGTGGACTTACAGATGTCGAATTAACACAAGATGGCATCGATGAATTGAAACGATTTAAAGAGGAATATCATTATCCAGAAACGGATCGTTATATCTCTTCAAGTCTTGTTCGTTGTCGTGATACCTTTGAGATTCTCTTTGGGGATACAAAGGAATTGGATCTTGTATCGGATGAATTGCGTGAACTTTATTTCGGTGATTATGAAAATCAAAAATCCGAAGATATGGTACCGCATTACTTTGAAGGATTCGCATTGAATGAAAGAACAGCTAAGGGTGAAACGATGACTGAATTCACGTATCGTATTGTGTCCAAGTTGGAGCGCATTCTTGCTGATCTTAAAAAAGATGATAAAGACAGTGCAACAATCGTATGTCACTCAGGTGTTATCAAGGCAATTCTATTATTCTTAGGAAGCAAACCTTTCTCAGCGTTCTCAGAAATTGAGACGCGAAACGGATTGGGTTATGTATTGGATGTTGATTTTGATGATGTAAGACGTTCAATTAAGTTGAAATCTTATGAACCCATCAAAAAAGTATAGCATCAGCTAAAAAACAGAGTAGTCAATAATAGATTTAAATACCAAAAATTATGAACCCAAATCTGATTTGGGTTTTATAATTTTAGCAGTGGGCATGTAATTAAACTTTTGTTTTCTCTCTATACTCATAAAAAAGAAATCATCCAAAGCGAATGTCGGAACTGACCCACATAAGTGGGAGTAAATAAAAAAAAGAATGCCTCTATTCAAGAATCATAGTAATATGAAACTTAGAATGGAGGCATTTTTTATGTCCAATAAAGTGGGAATCAAGTATCCCTTAGAAATTAAAATGAAGGCCATTGAAATGAAACAGGATGGAATCCCTGTTAAGACAATTCAG